>JAOZLK010000451.1 GCA_029934875.1 Bacteroidales bacterium
AAGAAATTAATCCTTACCGAATTCATGGCTTACATCGACCTGGCTGATATGAAAGCAGCCGGAGTTTTTACGGATACCAAATCTATAATAATGTCGGTTTATATGCTTTGTGGTTTCGCTAATTTCGCTTCCATTGGGATACAAATTGGCGGGATCGGTGCGCTTGCGCCAGGTCGTAGGGTATTGCTGGCGCAATTTGGAATGAGGGCACTTTTGGCCGGAACACTGGCTTCATTGCTTTCCGCAACCATTATTGGGGTTCTAATGGGTTAGGCATGGACAGACCACGCAAATATGACTTCGATTTTTCAGGTAAGTCGGTGCTTGTTGTCGAGGATACCATGATGTCCTTTAAACTTTTCTCGGCAGTTCTATCCCAGGTAAATGCCGAAGTGACTCATGCATCCAATGGGCGCTTAGCCATTGATTTGTGCAGTGGTGATCTTCATTTCGACCTGGTGGTGATGGACCTGCAGATGCCTGAGGTTAATGGTATAGAGGCTACCAGGGCCATAAAAAAGATTCGGCCCTCTCTTCCCATTATTGCTGCAACAGCCAATACTTTCGACGATGAGCAGGCCGCTTGCATGCAAGCAGGTTGCTCTGGCTACATCACCAAGCCTCTTAAATTTAATAAGCTATTCGAGTTAATGCAGACTTTGTTCGACAGGCAAAATTAGCCCGATGCTCCTACTGCTTATTTTTACTTTAAGTTTTTTTTTCTGCTATTTCCTGCTCCTGCTTCTCTATTCTGCTGGCCTGCTTTCTATGAAGGGACCGGTGGGTGAAGAGCCTGCTGCACATCAGGAGATAACTGTGGTGATCCCCTTTAGAAATGAGCGCACCGGACTGCCAGGGATTCTTGCTGATCTGCAGGTCCAGAGTTATCCCGCGCATCTCTTTTCGGTAATTTTGGTGAACGACCACTCCAATGACGGATCAGATAAACTGGTGGCATCCCTGGTTGGAGATAAGTCCGGCTTTACGTGCCTGGATCTGCCGAAAGGTCAGCAGGGAAAAAAAGAGGCCATTGCCTTTGCCCTTTCCGGGATTAACACTCCCTGGGTATTGCAAACCGATGCAGATTGCAGGCTTGGCCCCCGGTTTATTTCTTCTCATATGCACTACCTGAGCGAACATCCCTCTGATCTTGTGGCCGGGATGGTAACAAGCAAAGGAGGTCAAGGAGGTTTCCTGGAAGCCTTTGAACGACTCGATCTGCTGGCTTTGAACGGGACTGGAGCGGCTTCCTTTGCCCTTGGGAGGCCTATCATGTGCAGCGGGGCAAACCTTTTATACAGTGCAGCACTTTACCGGGATACCCGGATCTTTGATCCGGCGGGCAGGATCAGTTCGGGTGATGATATGTTTTTACTGATAGGCGCTAGAAAACTAAAGAAGAAGCTGGCTTTTAATGCTCACATCGATAGCCTGGTAAGCACGACTCCTTCAGCCAGTGTTAAAGCCCTGATTGGACAGAGAATTCGCTGGGGAGCAAAGTCAGGCTCTTATGGAATGGCCGATATCCAGTCGGTGGCGGCTCTGGTAATGGTCGTAAACCTTTTGATGCTTGCAATGCCGTTTTGGATATTCCTTCAGGCTGAATTCAGCCCCTGGTTCCTTGCGGGACTCGGGATGAAGATACTGGCCGATTTTATGATCATTGCGCTTACTTCCTTTAAAACTAAACAGTCAGGAAGCCTTTGGTGGTATATCCCTGTAGCATTGGTGTATCCCCTCTACATGCTGCTTGTATTTGCAGGATTATTCAAATACCGTTCTACCTGGAAAGGCCGGCCGGTTTAGGATAACCTTCTTCGCTGGATTAAGCTGTAAGAGAAAAAGAGTGCCAGTCCCACGTAAATTGAAACCATCAGGATGTTTAGCCAGGGATCAAGTCCCTTGGGCAGGATATCAAAGGCTGACTCATCAATTGCTTCCTCACTGTTCATCTTGCGTTGAAAAAGTTCCAGCAGATCGGGCATAGGGGTAAGCCTGGTTATCGTCCGGAAAGGGAGGTACCATTTAATATCATGTTCCCTAAGAATCAGCCAGAGCACCGGATCAAGAAAAGTCCTCAGGGCCAGAAAAGATAGTAGTGACAGGGCTGTATTTTTAATGAGCATGGCAACCATTAATCCCACGATCATATAGGAGAAGGCGGCCAGGAAATATCGTCCCAGGATCCAGGTGTTCTCCATTGCGATTTTAAAGGTCAGCTTGTAGCTGTAGATCAGCCCGAGGCTCAGGGAGGTAAGCCCTATCAATAATGTGGCAAAAAGTGAAAGAACCACTACCAGCAGGAGTTTTTGCAAGAGCAGGTCCGACCTGCTCAATCCAAAGATTACCTGGGTTTTAAAGGTGTGGTTATTAAACTCTTTTGTGGTGATCATGATTACGATTAAAGCAAGAAGAGCGTTGTAAGGTTCGGTGATCCAGGCCAGGAACAACCAAACATCCGGAAACCTGAACACATCGCTCAGGGAAATAACAGGAATCTGCTTGTCAATGGCCGGGTAAATTATAATACCAAGGCTAAAGGCCAGAAAGTAAAGGGCAAGGGTAATCCTGAAGGGATTATAGTTCAATAGCTTGATTTGCTCAATATGGAGTAGTTTCCGCATCATTCCTCTTCTTGTTTCACCAGTTCAAGGAATTGCGACTCCAGGCTTCGCTTCCTGCTTAGCATGTGACTGATTACAAGCTGGTGTGAGAAGGCAAAAGCATTAATTTCGGCCGCACTAACTCCTTCGCAGAGCGTCATGACCAGGGTTCCGTTTTCCTCCGATGTTTCGCTTACAAGGTCTGTACCCTGCAGTGCTTTAGAGAGCTTCCCGTTGTCAGCGCAGGAAACCTCGATAATCTCATCTTCGGTCAGTAACTCTTTCACAGGTCCGTTTGCCAGAAGCTCGCCCTTTTTCAGGATGGCCACATGGTCACAAATCTTCTCAACTTCACTGAGGATATGCGAGGCAAGAATCAGGGTCTTTCCAGTCTTAACCTGTTCAAGCACCATCTCTCTTACTTCTGCAATACCTTCAGGATCAAGTCCGTTGGTGGGCTCATCCAGCACCAGTACCTTCGGATCTCCAAGCAGTGCAGCCGCCAGACCCAGGCGTTGTTTCATTCCCAGGGACATGCTGGAAAACCGGGATCGTTTTCTCTCCAATAGATTTGCCGAGTCCAGTACCCGGTCGATGTCAGAGTAGCCCAGGCCCTTAATATCACAAATGATCCGAAGGTTTTTCACCAGGCTCAGGTAGGGATAAAAATGGGGGGTTTCAATGAGGGATCCAATGGATCGACGCTGCATGGGATTTGGGTCTTCCCCAAACCAGCTGAAGGAACCATCATCCTGCCTGAGTATTCCTGTTACTATGGATAGGGTAGTGGTCTTTCCGCTCCCGTTTGGCCCAAGCAGTCCATAAGCCTGTCCTTCTGAAATTTCAAGGTTCAGGTTGCGTATGGCTTTAACATGCTTGTAGGATTTTGATAAACCTTTGATCGATAGGACTTCCTTCATGTCAGTTTGCAAGCTCGGAAAAAAACTTGATCCGGACAAGCCTGATCTCCTCCTCGCTGAAGTACTCTTCTCCCAGCTCAACCAGGGCCTCATCTACCGATTCAGTTTCAGCTTCCCTGAAATATTCATAGATCTCTTCAAGTTTTTCCTCATCCATGATCTCATCCAGGTAGTAATTGATGTTCAGCTTGGTTCCGGAATTTACGATAGCTTCTATTTCATCTATCAATTCCATCATATTCATGCTTTTGGCATGGGCGATGTCATCCAGGGACAACTTGCGGTCGATGTTCTGGATGATGTAAACTTTTACACCCGACTTATTGATCACTGATTTCACAACCATATCCTGGGGTCGGATGATCTCCTTTTCATCCACGTACTCCCGGATCACTTTAATGAATTCTGCTCCGTATTTCTTTGCCTTACCGGTACCGACTCCGACAATGTTCTGGAGCTCCTCGGTTGTTACCGGGTACTGGATGGCCATATCCTCAAGGGAAGGATCCTGGAAGATAACAAAGGGCGGTAAATTCAGAAGCTTTGCCCTCTTCTTTCGTAAATCTTTCAGAATATGAATCAATTCATCATCAACAGCAGCAGTTCCACCTCCTGTCTCAGTAAGGCCATCTTCAAGTGCAATGTCAAAATCGTGATCGTGTGTTAGCATTATCGAATAGGGCTTTTTGATGTATTCATGACCGGCAGCGGTCATTTTCAATAAACCATAGTTCTCAATGTCCTTTGTTATAAAGCCTGCAACCAGGGCTTGCCTGAGTACGGCATTCCAGAATTTTATGT
>JAOZLK010000051.1 GCA_029934875.1 Bacteroidales bacterium
TCTGAGTAAGATCCCATCATAAATGAAAAAAAAAGGCAGGTGATTTAACATCACCTGCCTGGATAGTAATAGTTTTAGTTAGCAAGTAGAAAAGAAATATGCCTTTTCCAAAAGCAGTATTCACAAATATATGTGAATTTTATTAACAACCACCCCCAATGATGTTTTGGCAAATATTTTCTTGTTTATGTGTTGAAACTTGATCTCATCAGCGTAAAGAAGGCGTTTTTTTAAAAGGGAAGCTTTGAAACGTCCACATTTCCCCCTGAAAGAATCACTCCAATCCGGCGATTCTTAAACTCGGAGCTATTTCTGAAAAGAGCGGCAACAGCTACTGCACTGGAAGGCTCGATCACAATCTTCATCCTTTCCCAGATGAATTTCATGCTTTCGATGATTTCAGATTCCTCCACCCTGATGATCTTACTTACGAATTTCTGAATAATTGGAAAATTCAAATCACCAAGCTGAGTTTTCAAACCATCGGCGATTGTTTTGGGATTGATACTGGCTTGTATTTTTCCTGTTTTAAGAGACAGAAAAGCATCGTCAGCTCCGAAGGGCTCGGCCCCGATGGTTTCGATATAATAACTGAGATGATTGGTGGCCAGGGCAGTTCCGGATATCAGGCCCCCACCTCCGACTGGGGCAATTACCACATCCATGGTTTCTACCTCACTGGCCATTTCCATCACGGCAGTAGAGTTCCCCAGGATCACATTGATGTTGTTTGAAGGATGAATGAAGCTTGCTCCGGTTTTTTTCTGCTGGGAAAGCATGGTAGATTCTCTGTTTTTCAGTCCGGGCGCACACTCAATGATATGGGCACCATAGCCGGCAACAGCCTTTCTTTTGACAGCTGGAGCATCTGAGGGCATCACGATATAAGCCTTGGTTTCAAGGGATCGGGCAGCAAGGGCAAGCGCTTGCGCGAAATTCCCTGATGAATGCGTGATCACACCGCGCGCCCTCTCATCATCAGAGAGCTGCAGGATGGCATTTATTGCCCCCCTGAACTTGAAGGCTCCCATGCGCTGAAAATTTTCACATTTGAAAAAAACTGAGGCATTAAGCATCCCGTTAATAGTTGTGGATGTGAGAACAGGAGTGTGATGCACGTAGGGTTTGACCCTTTTTACAGCTTCCTTGACATCCTTAAGTGTAGGTATCATTTTTCAAAAGTGATTATTGTTCACATACAATATATGACACTCTGACGAAAAAGCAATGGCTATAACTTAAATCTGTAGCGGACTGTAAGCCCGAAATCAAGAAAATCATATCCGAAATTGCGGTAGACATTCATCATGGGCCTCCAGTCGAGGCCGAAGTTTAGGGGTGTTTTACGTAGTGTATATTCTATCCCTCCTACAGCTGCAAGACCAATTGAGAACTCGTCATCCCACTGACCCCCAAACAGGCCCCCTCCGAAATAGGCTAGAAATTGATCATCACCGAATAGCTCCTTATGGACCTGGAAAAGAGCGGAAATATTCAATCCGTGCCGGTTATATCCCACTCCGGCTTCTATAGCATTCATGCTGTGAAGAAAGAAGCCCTTGTAGTTTATTGAGCTGGTATAGCCTGCACGAACACCGGCTGCATGTTCATAAGGCTGTGCCTGCAGGCCGAGCGGCAGCAGTAAGATTCCAAAGATGATAATGTGTTTCATAAGCTGAATCTCCTATTGAATGGTTCCTTTTACTTCATAGGCAGTTTCCGTGTAGGAGGGAATTTTCAGTCCCACCGGAAGCCGGGTGCTCTTCACAATTGTAGTTTCAATGATCAGACGCTGTTTGGAGATGCACCTGATTAACCAACCTGAGGCGACATCTGTTTGGAAATCATAGGTCTGTGTGCCAGAAACTGTTGAGCTTACCTCCCCCATGGGGAGGGTCTCTGCATACTCCTTCAGGGCGTTGATCATTCCCATGCCCTGTATGGTATGCACCTCCCCGGAGGTTTTTGTATAATAGTACCTGTTGGCAATTTCCACGGGTTTGGTATTGAAATAATAGGTCAGATCCTTGGTCCAGTTCATGATGGGCTGCACCTTGGGATAGATGTTCACAAAAAGATTAAACAGGCTTCGAAAGGCATCCGGACCGTATGCCTCCAACAGACTGCCCATGGTTAATTCGGCCTGTTGTCTGTCCTCTGCAGGATAAGTATCCAGTTTTTGGAATATCTCTGAAAGCCCCTCCAGTGAAATCAGTTCACCGGATTCCAGCATGGATAGCCGGAACCAATATCCCTGCAAGGTGTCCACCAAATCAGTCAGGAACCGGTTATTTCCAGTTTCAGAATTGATATCAATACCCAGACCGGGTGCCAGCATGGAGAGGTGAAGTTTTTTGTATCGGACCGACATGTGCATGAGCTTCTCGCTTGAAATGGAATCAAGCCTGAATTCCAGAAGCACGCTACTGTACATGTTAATGTCCTCGCTATTCATCGTTTCAGAACTGGTAGTCTGTTGCATCTCGATATCAAGGAGATAAACCCTGCCCGGCAAAAGCTCGTAAGAAAGCCTTGCTTCCTGGGTGAAGGAAGTTGCCGGGTTAATGACCAGCAGTAAAAGAAGGAGGCGTAAGCCAGGACGATTCATTAGTTGATAAAAATAGTAATAAAAGGGGTAAAAGACTTTGTTATTCGAATAACAATATATATTTTTGTCCCACTGCGAAGTTGGCCATTCCGGCTTCAAGGTTTCAAATTTTATCTGATCCGAAGGAGGTCCTGAAGGTAAAGAGCTAAAGCTGAATACTTTTATTTTTACTTCCAAGGGATCGTAATCTGAATAGTTATGATCTACGAACCACAGGTTTATGCCATTGAAGATAAGTCGAGGCTTCCCTTTATATCAACTACAGAAATTGAGGAGATGCTGCATCAGGCGACAGCCGGGCGCACAAGGGTGCGGGAGATAATCGCCAAATCACTCTCTAAGAAACGCCTTAGCATGCAGGAAACTGCAGTCCTTATCCAGGCCACAGATTCCGAACTGGTGGAGGAGATTAAGGCCGGTGCCCGTAAGCTCAAGGAACAGGTTTATGGGAAGCGGATCGTATTGTTTGCCCCCCTTTATGTGGGTAATCTCTGTACCAATAATTGTGAATATTGTGGCTTCCGTGCAAAGAATAAAGATCAGAAGCGAACGACCCTCAGCCATTCGGAGCTGATTCAGGAAGTTGAAATGCTTGAGGATATGGGGCAGAAGCGACTGATCCTGGTCTATGGGGAACACCCAAAGTATAGCCCTGAGTTTATTGCTGAAACAGTAAGGACTGTCTACAAGGTGAAAAAGGGAAACGGAGAGATCAGGCGTGTGAATATCAATGCCGCCCCGCTTACCATCGATGGATTCAGAAAGGTTAAAGAGGCAGGGATAGGCACCTACCAGGTGTTCCAGGAAAGCTATAACAGGGAAGCCTACTCCATTTACCATACTGGTGGTAAGAAAAAGGATTATGACTGGAGGATTTCAGCACTTGACAGGGCCCAGGAAGCCGGAATTGATGACGTTGGAATCGGGGCATTGTTCGGCCTTCATGATTGGCGTTTTGAAGTGATGGGCCTGATCAGACATGTGAACCACCTGGAGGCAGTTTTCAATGTCGGACCACATACCATTTCTTTTCCCCGCCTTCAAAAGGCCTCTAATGTGAAGTATGATCCCAAATGGATCCTTAGCGATGAAGATTTTACAAGGATGGTCGCCATTCTCAGGCTGGCAGTGCCCTATACAGGCCTCATCCTGACTGCCCGGGAACCTGCAGAAATTCGTGACGAAGTACTTCAATTCGGTGTTTCCCAGATAGATGGGGGTACCAAAATAGAGATGAAAGGCTATTCCGAACTGAAGAAGGAGCAGAACCTGGATTCCGAGCAGTTCGAAATCAGTGACAACCGCTCCCTTGCAGAGGTGATGGATGAGCTTATTGATAAGGAATATTTGCCTTCATTTTGCACTGCCTGTTACCGTACGGGCAGGACCGGTGAACACTTTATGGAGTTTTCAGTGCCCGGATTTATAAAGCGCTACTGTAGCCCAAATGCCATACTTACCATGGCCGAATACCTGGAGGACTATGCGAAAAATGGCACTAAAGAAAAGGGCTACCGTCTGATTAAAAAGAACCTGGAGGAGATGGAAAAAGACCAGTTTAAAGAACGATTGGAGGAGCGCCTGGAGCTGGTGAAAAAGGGAGAGCGGGACCTTTATTTTTAAGCATGACCCGGACTAGTTTCAAAGATTAAGTTGTCAAAACCCCATGGTGCATGGTCATCCTGAAATCCAATTCCATGGCCAAGATGAAGTTCCATATCTATTGAGGCTTCTTTTCCCATTGTCCCAAATGTTTTTAACTCCTTTGCACAGGCCTCTGTGGTAAACCCAAATTGAAAGAAAATACAAAGCATCGCTACCAGGGTGATATATGCTATAATTCCTTGCTGTTTTCTTGAAAAATAATATCGCATTATCAAAAACTGTTTAATTCTATTCATCTATTCCCCAACGCTTATTGGGGTCATTACCAAGCTTAAGTTTTAGCTCTCCGCCACTCGAATAAATCTCATGTGGAAATTTATAGCTTGTCCATTCCTGCCCCTTAAGTCTAGCTGATTGTATGTATGTATTGGATTTCGAATTATTTTTTGTACTAATCACAAATTTATCTCCCGTATGGTATTTGGGATGGAGCGCAATTTCAACTTTATCAAAAAGCGGACTTGTAATCTCATAGGATGAATTTACAGAGGCGCCACCGTCCATCTGGAACAGTCCTATTGCCATTAAAACACCGAGTGCGCCCATCTGTCCCTGGTCTTCGTCACCGTTGTATCCACCGTAAGGAGTTGTACCGGAAAAAGTAGTTTCTTTTACCTCTCGTACCCACTTTTGCGAAAGCCAGGGGGCACCACTATGATTGAACAGGTGGGCCATCTGGCACGATGGCTGATTTTCATAATCCACCCAGCTCTCAGCATGTTTACCGTGGTCGGTGATAAAATTATTTTCTTTTGCTTTTATAAAACAACTCTCCAGGTATTTTGTATATTCTTTATGACCTCCAAAAAGTTCCATTAGACCATCCAGGTCATGTGGAACATAGTTGGTATATATTGCCGAATTGCTTTCACAAAATCCTAATGTGCTAAATCCTTCGCCAATTGGTGAAAAATTTTCAATCCAGGTCCCATCCTTATTTCGGGGATGAATGAAATTTGTTTCAGGATTCCACAGGTTTTTATAATTGAGTGACCGTTGCTTGAACATTTCAAAATCATCTTTTTTACCCAAAGCCAAAGCCAGTTGTCCTACGCACCAATCCTGAAAAGCGTATTCCATGGTCATAGAAGCACCATCCTTATGGATTCCGGATCCTTCTATGTCTTCAGGCACATATCCTCTTTCCAGGTAATATTCCATTCCTCCTCCGCGAGGTTCCTTAGTGTGCTCGTAACCGGCCCTATCACGAATACCTCCTTTAAAGGCATTTTTGAACAAGCCCTCATAGGCCTTCTCAATATTATAATTTCGAATACCCTTGTTATAAGCCGTAGCAAAAAATGAAGCAGCCGGATCACCGATCATGACATAAGTGTAGTTTCCCCCGGAAGGACCACGGGGTATTACACCACCATAACGGTACATCTCAACCATACTGGCACAGAAATCATCCATTACATCGGGATAGACCATTGACCAGAGGACATTCAGTGTCCAATGGCTGCCCCACCAGGCATCAAAGTTGTATTGTTTATGTATGGGTGTGCCCTTCCCGTCCAGATCAATCTGACGAACGACCATACTGTCCCCGGTCATGTCGCAATATTTTCCATCCACATCGCTCACAACCTTACGACCCAGCAGGGAGTGCCACAAGTCGGTATAAAATTTTGTCTTTTGTTTCTCCGTCCCTCCTTCTACTTTAATCCTACCCAATAAGTCACTCCACTCTTCTTTTGATTCTGATACAACCCGGTCGAAATCCCAGTGGGCCAGCTCTGTATCCATATTCAGCCGGGCCTGATCGATTCCAGTGTAGGAGATCGCAAGCTTCATTTTCAGAACACTCCCCTGGTTCTTATCAAAAGCAACGAAAGCACCTACATCCTTACCATGCACAGGATTCACATCCTTTGCCGCAAGTATTCCAAATTGCCATGAGCCAAATTGGGAAATAGTCTGATCGAACCTTGCAACAAAGTACACATAGGTAGCTTTTGGACGTCGCCTGGTCGGGCTCATAATACTGTATCCCACAATCTCATGCTCATTGATCACTTCCACATAGGCCGAATCCATGGCTGAGTGCCCAAGGTATGCTCCCACATCGAAAATCACGTATTTCGTGGTATCATCCGGATAGCAATACTTGTGAAAACCGACCCTGGCAGTGGAAGTAAGTTCAGCCTGAATATGATAATCTTCCAGGTATACCTTATGATACCCTGGTTTTGCAATTTCCTGTTCGTGGCTAAATGCTGATTTGTACTCCTCCATCCCCTTATGCCCCTTGAATTCTCCAACCGTGGGCATAACCGGGATCCCTGACAATTGCCAGGCGTGTATATGCGAAAAACACCTCACATGAAGGCTATCATAAGAATATCCTGAATTCCAGCTTCCCTTCACCCATGTGTCAGGGCTTAGACTCACCATCCCGAATGGACGCGATGCGGATGCAAAGAAAAACCATCGGGATTTATGTGTGTCCACAAAAGGATTAACATGATCAACAGGTTGAAGGGTTTTCACTGTGCAACTGCCCAGTACTGAAGCAATACAGATGGCAATTACTGTAATACTCAGGGCTTGTTGTCTCTCATTCCAGGCCATGGAGTTTTGTCTTTATGAATTTTATTGCCAGCGAGATATGATATTCAACCGTTTTTGTGGTGATTTGCAGTTTATTTGCAATTTCTTTATGTGACAATCCTTCCGAACGGCTTAGAATAAATATTTCTTTCTGACGCTTGGGCAGCTCTCCTATTACTTTGTCCACAATGTTTTCTAGTTCGTTGCAATCATGCTGTTCAATACTTGAGTATTCCTGTGCAGTTGATAGCTTTTGAATTTCGTCTTTAAGGTTTTTATGATTGAGGCGGCTACGGAGTTCGTTAAGAAGGAGGTTCCTGGTAATTGTAAAAATGTAGGATTGGAAAGTTGCAGGATCCTTGATCCTTTTCCGGTTTTGCCAGATTCGAATAAATACCTCCTGAAGGATATCGTCAATTCCCTGTTCAAGTTTCAGAAACGATTTGGAAAAATCATATAAACGTGGATAGTAGTACCTGAACAGCTCCTCAAGCGACAATTCACTGTCCTTTGATAGTTCTTTTAGTGTTTTTTCCAGCTTAAACTTCTCGTTCATCTACTAGTTGCTTAGTGAGAAATGTCCACACACTAACAACAAACATAAAAAAAATTATAGGATTTAAGGTTTTATAAATTCTGCCATGGCACTTGTTGCCCACAGCACTGCAGCCTGTCCGTGAAAATCTCCTGTTTTCCGCAGGCGTTTCAGGTAGTGCCATTCACTGTTCCTGGCGTTGGTACCAATACAAACATTTCTGGTTTTACCCTTATCATTCACATAAGCGGCCAAAGCATTCCACGCCTTCATTACAGTGCCTTTGTATTCCGTCTCAGGCAGGAGCTGTTTATTCAGACCGGATGCCATTGCGAACAGGAACATGCCTGTACAGGAAGTTTCAGGAAAGCTATCCGGATAGTCCAGTAACTGGTGCCACATCCCGTCTTCACCCTGGAAATCTTTCAGGGATGCCATCATATTTTTGTATGAGCCTAACAAGGACTGATAATGTTCATGGTCTTCTGGTAAGACCATCAGGACCTCTGTTAATGCAGCGGCAGCCCAGCCATTACCGCGCCCCCAGTAGAAGGGCACATCCTCCCGGTGGAAAAAGAGGCCATTCTCTTTTTGAAGGCTGTCACAATACACTTTCAGAGTAAGAGCCGCGTGATCAAGATAGACTTTGTCGTGGGTGGATTTATAGGCCTGAACCTGCAAAGAACCAACCATATACATATCATCGACCCAGAACCGTGAATATTCGCTAAGACCATCTTCACGTGGATTTTTGAATTCATCATCTGCCAGTTCTTTGGCCAGGGTCAAATACTGCTCATTACCGGTTTGACGGTACATTTCGAAGGGCCAGATTCCAAAAACATTATAATCCACATGTCCCGACTGTGGCAGGCTTTTTCCTTCCAGAAAGGGGGCATAGCATTCTTCCATTCGCTGTAATATGCTCTCGTCATTGATGGCTTCGGAAAGCCTGCAGGCCCCGTAGTACGCGCATACTCTCTGGTATCGCCACTTAATACGCTGTTCAACAATATGTGAAACCACTCGTTTGCCTATTTCCTCGGGTTGAAATTCTAATTCCGTTGGACTTTGTGCCATGATTGAGAATCCGCCTACCAGACCCATTATCCAGATCCCCAAAAATGTTATTACAGCCTGTTTCATTTTAGTATACTCTTTGAAGTTTGTCAAAATCGAGGAACAGTGATTTTCCCTTATATGAAAATGTGAGTGTTTTATCCTTCTTCTCAGCCCTGATATAGGGAGAGTCATACCGGCTATAGGAAGTTTTAATCACTTCATTATTAATCAGGAAATCGCCTCCGAATGTTAAGTTGTATTCATGTCCTTGCGACCAGTACTTAAGGTCCAGAGATTCCTTATTAAATTCCACCCGGTTGTTTTGTATTCTTTGTACAAAGTGTTCAAAATCGCCATCCTTTAACTTCGAACCAGCTTCGGTAATCCAGTAGACCTGCTTTCCATGTTGAATGATATCATCCTGTGCACTGTCCCTGAAACTAAAATCATTTGTTCCAATAAAAGCACAATAGCTGTCACCCTTCTTCCCGAAAACATAGTTATTTACCATAAAAGCCGTATCAAACTGATCAAGAGGAAAATAAGCCCGGGTATAATCTAACAGATCAATTTCCATGATGGCTTTCTTTTCAGGGATATTATAGATGGAGAGGTTTACATTTTCGTCCTGAACGGAATGAGGGAAATGTCCATAGCCAACCCAATAATTGGGCGATTGATGTTTCACACCTTTCTCCAGTGCAGGGTGCATATGGAATATACTGAAGTGATTGCCCATATTCAGACCAAAAATATGTTGTTGGTCGCCATAGGTCCCCGGGTGATGGCTTTGAACCGTATACATGGAGAAATCACTGGTTTTGAAGGTATAGGTATTCCCTTTTTGTATGGCTACTCCATCGGTCTGCGGTTTAAGAATACGGTTCAATACGGGCTCCAGGTGCAGCCAGTGGATCAGCTTAAAATCCAGCATCTTAAAATCGGCGACAAATTCATTGGAAAACATATTGCAGTTACGAATATGGGTCAGAGAATTACGGACTATTTCTCTGTTTGAAAAGCATTCCATGCCCCATTGCATCATCATGCTGCGGTTATCGGTCCCATAATAGCCTTCGATCTTTAGTTCCGAAATATCCAGGCCATTGTTTTGTTTGATGATTAGCTCTGAGCTGTCCCTGCCTATATCAGCCAATACAGGCGGCAATGTGTAGTTATCACTGACCATCATGCCATAGGTTATTCCGGCACCCAGTTTTCCCCCATTACCCCAAAAATATTGGGTTAAGCCACCCAGAGTGGATCCGTTTCCGCCCTTCCGGTTGCCTTCATAAGCCCGGCCGCTGACACTTGAAAACATGGTGTTTATACTCTGTGAAGCCACATCGTAAAATAACAGATCCAGGATGATCTGACTCTTGATTACCAGTTCTTCCTCACCTGCGTAATCAATGATATTGATAAGTGCTCCGATATCTTCATTGTAATATACCTCTGAATAATATTCGATAAATCCATAATTCCAGCGCATTTCAAGCCAGTCGAGCATCCTTGTCCGCGCTTTTTCCATATGTTGTTCACCGGTAAAGCCGCTGTTGGGGAAAACAGTTCCAGGGTACAACTGACCAATAAGGTATTCGGCTGAAGCAAAAAGAATCTGATGGTTCTCGCTCCAGTAGCACATGGAGTTTTCTCCGGGTTCGTCCCACCAATACCTGAAGTTTAACAGGACATCATCTATTCTGGATTTGTATGCGGCCGGTATTTGATCTCCATAGTCGTACATGATCCGTACCAGGTTCACTAATCTGAAATCGGCACAATCGTACTCAGCAGATACATATTTCAGGGTACCATCCAAACGTGTCCAATCAATATCAACACCTCCGTTTACCAATTCATAGTAAAGCTCATTCTGCCGGGAATCGATTCTTTCGGATGGTCTCCTTGGGATGACCTGGTATTTGGAAATACGGATTAAATCGATCACAATTGTGGCAAGCACAAATACGAAAAGCAACAGGAAGAAATGCTTTAGTCTGAATTTTCCTATCATATTGTTACTACTGGTATTTCTCATTTTATAGAAATTTCCTCTTCCGCTTTTTCCTTAAGTGAAAGACTTAACTTACGTTTCAAAGGCTCTTTCACAGGCGATATAAATATTTTCCCGCCATGCCCCGTATCGCAATATTCAAATACGATTTGCTCAGCGGGTGGAGACATGACTATATCGTTTTGCGACAGGTCTTTTAAATTGGGGATATGAATTACTGTCGGGGCCTTGCTGTTTCCTTTTTCTTCCCAAATACAGGTGAACTCCCCACTTTCAAAATCGTAATCATATTCAATTAAATCACCTGAAATATATTGTGGATAGGGCCGGATTATCGCATTCTGAAAATAGGGATAATCAGCAATGTCACCATAGTAGGCCCAGTAGGTATTGCTGAATTTATAGTCTTCAAAAAGATCTACCAGATGCCTGGCTGTTTCAATCATTTTTTGTGATTTGCCATGGAAGGCTCCCCATTCGCCCACCATAACAGGCATATTCATCCTTTTGCCACTTTCTTCAATGCGTTCAAAAATAAATTCCACACGCTCGTAACTGGGATTTTCAACCTCCTTTGTATCCACCACCAGGTCGTAACCATGCGCGGCGTAGACCACATTCGGGTCACGGCTTCCATCGCTTAGGGTGGTGGCTTCCAATGCTGTTGATACACCGGTATTCACAAAATAGTTATGATTGAAAAATAAAATGTGATACATATCTACACTGCGAATGGCATCGGCAACTTTCTGATACATGGATTGAAGTTGGGTTCTCTCAAAATCGGCACTTAGCTCATACACCGCATCAACCACCCTGGAGTATCTGTCTTTTGTGGCAATGAATTCCAAGGCCTTTAAACGTGAAGCTTCATCGGCCCACATGGCTCCCAGCTCTTCTTCAGAAGGTGGCATCATTCCTGTTTCTTCGACATAAACCTGAGCGTATGTTCCAAGCATTAATGGCATCACCTGTTGGGCTGAACTACCCATAAAGGGTTCGTTCATAATATCGTAGCCGATTACAGTGGTATTCTTTGCATATCGTTTGGCAATGTGTTTCCACAGTTCAGCGTAGTGGTCCTGTATCCCGACTCCGTCGGAGGCGGGGGTGTTAAGCCAGAAATTATCAAAGGCTGTTTGTACCGCGGGACTGATCAAATACGAATCGCTCCACACTGCACCTCTGTAATGATCTTTTCCCTCATCAAGGGTAGCCCAATCGGGGGCGCCATCCGAATATTTCGCCCCGTATAGATCCTGGTGCATGTCTAAAAAAACATAGATATCATTCTCTGCGGCCCATTGAATGCGCTTATCAATTTCTTTTAAGTATTCCTCATTATACTTTCCGGGCTCTGGCTCCAGTCCATCCCAGATGATTCCCAGGCGGATACAGTTGAATCCCCAGGTTTTAAACTGTTTAAAGGTCTCCTTCCCCTGAAGAGGGATATAGTTTTCCTGAGGATTTTTACTGATGAAGTTTATTCCGCTGAATAAGATCTGCCGTCCTTCAGAATCCACAAATTTATGCCCCTCCACCTGTACAAAGCTCTTATCATTTCTTTGCAGGTTTGTGGAATTACAAGCAAAAGACAGTACTGCGATGAACAGTATCATTGAAAATCGTGCAAACATTTGAATTAAATTATGATTTGATTAACTTGATTATAAAGGTTTCTTATCTTACATCCCACCAAAGTTTGAGGTCGATCTTATCGCCTCCCATATTCGCGATGGCTGCATCCTGGTTCTCTTCGTTAGTGCTTTTTTCTACTGTAAACGGATACTTGATTCGTGAAGGCATATAACCATCGCTTACCCCTTTGGAGTACATATCGGAAGTACGTTGCTCTATAACAGGATATCCTGTTCTGCGAATGGTAGTCCATGCCTCGAAGGCATTGGGCACAAATGAAATCCATAGTTGTGTGGCTATTTGCCGGAACATATTTTCCTGGTCGCCGTAAAGACTTGCCTCCGATTCATTGGTCAGGAAATCCACAACCAGCGAATCCTCAATGTTCCATTGATCCATGGCCATTTCAATGCCGGATTGATACAATTCATTGGCATCTCCCGCTCCCAAACCAAAGAGGGTTGCTTCGGCACGTAACAAATAGATCTCGGAAGCACTCATCAGATACATGGGCTGGTCCTTGGCCAGGAACTGTTCTGTGGCCAGGGAGGAATTGGCCCGGCTCCAGCCTGCATAGTATGTATCAATTAATCCGTTGGGCATCCCCAGGTATTCATCTTCACTCGTTGTAGTTGCAAAAAACGGGAGCCTTGGATCATTGATATCCTGCAAAGCAGTAATGAATTTTTCTCCCAAGTTCAGGGTATAAATACCGCTTTGATAATCGATGATTTTATTATACCAGGGATTATACAAATCCGGGTTATCGCTGTCCTGCATTTCCAGCTCTACGTTCTGCGAATTATCTTCTATTAATGCTTCATCCAGACATTCGCCAATCACGCTGTTATATTTTTCGGGATCGGCAAAACGGGCGTGCATAGCCAAACGAAAACGCAGCGAGTTTGCAAAGCGGATCCATTTATCCCGATCACCCGCAAACAGGGGATCTTCAGCGCTTGAATAGATCTCTGAATCACTGGCGGATTTCAATACTGAAATGGCATCCTGCAAACGACTTACCATATCATCGTAGATTACTTCCTGGTCGTCGTATACCGGTTTCAGAATTCCATATTTTCCCATCCCTCCTTCGAAATAGGGAATATCGCCATAAAAATCTGTCAGCCTCGAGAAATTCATAGTGGCAATAATGCTTGCCTGTGCATTTCTGTCTGAATTCTCAAAATCACCACCCGGTCCGGTCATTTGTAATACTTCAACAATATTTCGTATGGGACCATTGTAAATACCTCTGAAAATACGTTCAGAAATATCGCCCTGGGAATGAATATCATTGTAG
>JAOZLK010000452.1 GCA_029934875.1 Bacteroidales bacterium
TTTATCAGGATCATTGTTATATCATCGAAATAATTAATAAACCACACCCAAAAAAATATTTTTCATGGCGAATTTTGAAATCATCATGCCAAAGTTGGGTGAGAGTATTGAGGAAGCAACCATCACCAATTGGTTTGTAAAGGAGGGCGATACTGTTCAGGAGGATGATGTCCTTCTGGAGATCGCCACCGATAAGGTTGATTCTGAGATACCATCACCTGTTGACGGAGTTGTAAAGAAGGTATTGTTTAAGAAAGATGAGATTGTTGCCGTAGGTACGGTAATTGCTATAATTGATCTGGATGGTGATTCTGCCCAGGATGAAGCAGACACTCCTGAAGAGCAGCCTGCTGAAGAAACGGAGAGTGTTGCCACAAGTACAGCACCCAGAGTAGTCTCTCAGGAGGAAAGATTTTATTCTCCCCTGGTTCGTAAAATTGCATCTGAAGAGGGAATTTCCCAGGAAGAACTGGATGCAATTCAGGGAAGCGGATTAAACGGACGCGTTCAAAAGGATGATGTTCTGCGTTTTCTGGAAAACAGAGGCCCCGGAAAGGCAGAGAAGGAAACATCTAAATCAGTCATGTCCCCTGCATCTGAACCAGCACCAAGGCCTACTCCTGCAACTCCCGTATCCACCGATGGAGGAGACGAAATTATAGAGATGAGCCGGCTCAGAAAGCTGATCGCTGAACACATGGTGAAGTCAAAGCAGGTATCCGCACATGTAACCAACATGATTGAAGTGGATGTAAGCAATGTTGTGAATTGGAGAAACAGGGTGAAAGATGATTTTCTCAAAAAGGAAGGTGTCAAACTAACTTATCTTCCCGTTTTCCTGGAGGCCACTGTTAAAGCATTGCGAGATTTCCCGCATATCAATTCCTCAGTTGTGGGTGATAATATCATTCTGAAGAAACGGATAAATCTGGGTGTCGCTGTGTCTCTGCCAGGGAACAATCTTATTGTACCCAACATAAAAGATGCCGATTCACTTAATCTTACCGGTATTACAAAAAGAATGAATGAGCTGGCCGATGCAGCCCGAAGCAATAAACTGGCGCCCGATGATATCAGCGGTGGCACCTTTACAGTAACAAATTTCGGAAGCTTTCAGAATGATATTGGAACTCCCATTATCAATCAGCCAGAAGTTGCTATCCTTGCAATTGGAGCAATTAAAAAGAAACCGGCTGTGCTTGAAACCGAACAGGGTGATGTGATTGCAATCAGGCAGAAGATGTGGTTATCACTTACTTACGACCACAGGGTTATTGATGGGGCACTTGGAGGTGCCTTCCTGAAGAAGCTGGGAGACTATATTGAATCTTTTGATTCAGCATCCGGGACTTTTAAATAGAATTTAGAAATGTCGAAAAACAAAACATACAGTATAAAGAATACGGATAAGGAGACTCTGGCCAAGTGGTTTAAACTGATGCTTATCGGCCGCGCCATTGACGACAAGGCTCCCAACTACCTTAAACAGGCTATAGGCTGGTCCTATCATGCACCCTACGCAGGGCACGACGGGATACAGCTTGCTATCGGACAGGTATTTGACAGGGAGTATGACCATCTTTTTCCCTATTACAGGGATATGCTTACCACACTATCAGCCGGACTATCAGCAGAAGAGCTGATTCTGAACGGTATATCCAAAGATGCAGATGTTGCGGGTGGGGGAAGACATATGTCGAACCATTTCGCCAAACCCGAGTGGAATATACACAATGTATCCTCCTGCACAGGTAACCATACCCTTCATGCAGTTGGTGTAGCCAGGGCCATAAAGAAGTATAAGGTTCCCGGCATTGCTATAAGCTCACAGGGAGAATCTTCCGTATCTGAAGGCTATGTATATGAAGCCATCAACGGGGCCAGCAATGAGAAATTGCCAGTGATCTTCGTATTCCAGGACAATGGTTATGGCATTTCGGTTCCGAAAGCAGACCAGACTGCCAACAGGAAGGTGGCAAACAATTTCTCCGGTTTTAAGAATCTGAAGATTTATCATTGTAATGGTAAGGACGTATTCGATAGCATGAATACGATGGAAGAGGCAAAGGCCTACGTTACTGAGCATGAGCACCCTGTAATTGTCCAGGCAAACTGTGTCAGGATCCATTCGCACTCTAATTCCGACCGCCATGATCTTTATCGCGACGACTATGAGCTGAATTATGTGCATGCTTATGATCCCCTGGCAAAGTTCAGGAGACTGGTACTCAGGTATAAGAGATTTACAGAGGCCGAGATAGAACAACTGGAAGCCGAAGCCAGGGAAATTGTAAAAGCTGCTCATAAAGTGGGTTTGAATGCACCTGCCCCAGCACCTGAGTCAATCCATGATTTTGTGATTCCGGAGCCTTATGTGAGTGAAAAATATCCGGAGGGCCTGCACAATTTTGAAGGCGAACCTAAGAAACTGATCGAAGGTTTGAACGAAACCCTGAAAGCCGAGTTCCGGCATAATCCCGACACCTACATCTGGGGGCAGGATGTAGCCAATAAAGATAAGGGCGGAATCTTCAATGTAACCAAGGGAATGCAACAGGAGTTTGGTAAGGAGCGTGTATTCAACGGCCCCATTGCTGAGGATTTCATCATGGGAACTGCCAATGGAATGAGTCGCTTTAATGACAAGCTGCGTATTGTGGTGGAAGGTGCGGAATTCGCAGACTATTTCTGGCCTGCCATGGAGCAATTTGTGGAAACAACTCATGAATACTGGCGTACAAAGGGACAGTTTTCACCTAACATTACGGTCAGGCTTGCTTCGGGCGGATACATCGGAGGAGGTCTTTATCATTCACAAAACATAGAGGGCTCCCTTACTCCACTTCCAGGGGTGAGGGTGGTTTACCCGAGTTATGCCGATGATGCTGCCGGTTTGCTGAGAACCAGTATGAGGTCCAGGGGAATGACCCTGTTCCTTGAACCCAAAGCCCTGTATAATGCGCCTAAAGTAGCCACACCCGTGCCCGATGATTTCGAAGTTCCCTTTGGGAAGGCAAGAATCAGACATGAAGGAACTGATCTGAGTTTAATCACCTATGGAAATACAACACATATGTGTGTTGAACTGGCTGAGAAATTTGCTAAAGACGGAGGAGCAAGTCTCGAGGTTCTTGACCTTCGTTCCCTGAGTCCGCTTGATACCGATGCCATCCTGGCAACAGTAAAAAAGACCGGGAAGGCAATAGTGGTTCACGAGGATAAAATATTTGGTGGTTTTGGGGGGGAGGTAGTCTCCCAGATCAACGAACTGGCCTTTGAATACCTTGACGGTCCTGTCAGAAGGGTAGGATCCACCTTCACTCCGGTAGGATTTAACCGGATTCTGGAAGCTGCAACATTGCCCAATGTTAAGCGAATCGAAGATGCTGTACTTGACCTCTTAAACTACTAATATAAAGCCCGATAGGATGAATAAAACTGCAATCATATATAGTTTCAATACCAAGAAAACAGGAAAAGTTGCCGAGAAAATAAAAGAGGCATTTAATGATGATCAGGTGGAAATGGTCAACGCAGAATTGATTGACGAAGAACTCTTCATGTCCTTCGACCAAATCATCATGGGAGTGGCCACCTGGTTCGACGGTGAGCTTCCAAATTTCTGGGATGAATTTGTTCCTGCTCTTGAAGATATGGATCTCAGCAAAAAGAAAATTGCCCTCTATGGCCTTGGTGACCAGAAAGGTTACCCGGAAAATTTCCTTGATGGAGTGGGAATTATGGCTGAGATTCTTGAAGCCCAGGGTGCAAACCTGGTGGGATTTACTTCTGTGGAAGGCTATGAGTTCGAAAGTTCAAGAGCCTTGCGAGATGAACAGTTTACCGGACTTGCCATTGATTTCGAGAATCAGGGTTCCATGAACAAGGAACGGATCGCTGCATGGGTCGATCAGCTTAAAAAGGAGTTCGCCTAGAGAGCCCATCCACCTGATTCTTATAAATTGTTCCTAATTCCATGTTATAATATATGCTCAATGGCATATATATGGTTTATATTTGCTTTTTTTGTGAATAGTTAATGACGAAAATAGACACTAATGGCAAAAGATCGAGTATATATATTTGATACCACCCTGAGGGATGGCGAGCAAGTACCTGGATGTCAGCTGAATACCATTGAGAAGATTGAGGTAGCAAAGGCCCTTGAAGAGTTAGGAGTAGACGTTATCGAAGCCGGGTTTCCCATCTCAAGTCCGGGCGACTTTAATTCGGTCGTAGAGATAAGCAAGGCAGTGACTGAACCCATCATTTGCGGACTCACCAGGGCAGTGAAAAAGGACATAGAGGTGGCT
>JAOZLK010000453.1 GCA_029934875.1 Bacteroidales bacterium
ACTGGGAATGAATAGCGAGAATGCATTCTCATACCACATTGCAGTGGATGCCCCCGCCGATGGTGAAACAGTGTCAGGTTTTGTAGCCTGTGATATTGATGGAACCAACTGGCCAGCCGATATAATGAATTATGCAGATCATTTCCCTGAATTGACCATGAAAAAGATGGGGAACAAGTACTATTACGAGTTTTCCATGGCGGTTTACGACGACAGCTACGACCATAGCAATATGGAGGCATCCAGGGTTAAGCTGGTTGGAAACAAGGAAATGGCCATGAGCATGGCTTATTGTGACAATGATACACCCGGGACAACCCGGGACAACTTCTTTGGTTCGGTGTGGGTCCCGCAGGAAGCTTTCAATGACCACTGGAAAGATGCAGATGGTTTTGGCCGCGTTCGATTGATCAAAGGCAGCACCAGTGCTAATACCGCCGTGGAAATCAGCGGATCCATAGATGACTACCAGGTAGATGAAATCAATACCGACCTGGTTATTCATGATAACATGCTGAGTGTATTCAATGATCCGGATGGTGATATCCTTTCATACACAGTGACCTGTCCTGAATCTGTATTGATATTTAAAATTGAGGGCAATGTATTGAAAGTAAATGCTTCTGATGCATTTGCAGGTTCTCCTGAGGTGACTGTGACGGCTTCAGACGGACTCACAAGCGCCAGCGTTTCCTTTAAAATAGCATCAGGGACCATTGAGGTTGTTGAGCTAATTGGTACCATCGATGACTATGAATTGAACAGGCTGAATGCCTTCATGCTGGTTCATGACAACCTGCTCAATGTATACAGTGATCCTATGGGTGATGGACTTTCCTACACAGTGGACTGTGATCAACCTGAATTGAGTTTCTCCATTGTCTGGAATGTCCTTAAGGTGAAAGCTACAGCGGCATTTGAAGGTGCAGCAGATGTAAAGATTACTGCTACTGACGGGAGAACAGAAGCCTCAGAAACATTTAAAGTAACATCTGCCATTGTGGGAGTCTTTGAAAATGGGCAGAGTGAAGAATTGAAATCTTATCCTAATCCAGTCACCGATAAGCTTTACCTGGATATGAACCTTACGAACGCATTCACCGGGCACGTGAATGTCCAGGTATACAACATGTCCGGAGTCAATATCAAATCATATCCTTCCGCCTACCTTCTGGGAGGAAAGGGAGCCGTTACGCTCGATATGGGCGGACATGCCCACGGTTATTATATCCTCCAGGTGGATGATGGCAATGAAAGACATTCAGTGATGATTCAAAAGCAGTAATGAAGGGACGAAAATATATGATCATGTTCGGGCTTTTGATGGGGCTTTCCATCTCAGCCAGGAACCAGGATTCGCGCAATATGGCATCTATGAACGAGGGCGTCTTTGTTGTGAAAGCTATTTACGTGGACAGTGATGGGGTAAAGTGGTTTGGTACCAACCGGGGATTATGCCGCTATAATGATCTTTCCTGGCGCTATTATACCGATGCTGATCACCTGGCAGGAAACCAGGTGAATGCGCTGACCTTCGAACAGACCGCTGAGGGCCGCCACCTGTGGGTGGCTACTTCCGAAGGAGTATCGGTGCTTGCCTTGGATGCGGATGGGGTGACAGGATCAACTGCATACACCACGGAGGATGGGCTGTTAAATGATGATGTAGCTGATATTGCCATTGATTCCCGTCATGGAAAATTTTTGGGGTCAAAGGATGGGATTAACTGGTTTCATGACGGGATCATGGATTCTCTTATCTACTCTGAATTTTACAGCTCCATGTTGTCCACGCCCGTTCGCCAGATGGATCTGTTCGGGGATACGCTTTACATTGCGCAGGATGGTGGTATCGGAAGGTTTGTATCCGGAGTGGATGGGATTACCGGGGCCTCCAGGTGGACCTCAGAATATGGAGTGACTCCCTATTCGGGTAATATCCGAAGTGTAATGGTAAAAGGGGAGGAGAAGCAATTTTTCGGATGCGATGTGGGAGTTGAGACGCACACAAATTATTTTGCCAAAGCAGACTGGAACCTGTATTCAACAGATGACGGATTGATTAACAATGATGTGATCTCCATAGCAGAAGACGATGAAGGAGGACTCTGGTTCGGCACCTTTGGGGGCGTATCTTTTTTCTCAGGGGATACCTGGACTTCCTATACCATGGAAGATGGATTGTTAAACGACACGGTTTATGACATTGCTTTTGATCCGGATGGCTCGGTATGGTTTGCCACCGGTGCAGGAGCATGTAAACTTAAAAACGGAGTTTTTGAGGACTTCATTACCGCTATCCCGGAAAGGATTTCCTCCACGCTTCCCATGGAAATATATTACAATCCGGCAGCTCAATCATTTCGGATTACCTACCATCTTAATCAATCGGCCCCTGTCTCGGCCCGTTTGTATAATGTAAGCGGAATGCTTGTGGGGCAATGGTCCGATCTTCCCTCACTGACTGGTGAACACCATGTGGATATTACTTTATCGGCTTACTCTGATGGAGGGCACCTGGAAGGCATATACCTGATCCAACTGGTACAGGGTAACAGGTCCAATACCCAAAAAATCATCATCATACCCTAAGCTCTAACCATTTATTACCAGTTCCATACTTACTGAGCACGGAACTTTTGCCATCCGGGAGGGGATGACCCCCGAAAAGCCTTGGGGACCCTTTGGTACCATTGATGTCTCTCTTTATGGCTCTTCTTCCATCATCGCATTGATTTAGTCTCCAATTATATTCAACTGGTTCTGAGGGATTTTTTCTGGTGAAATGATGCCCGATATGGAGGGAATTATGTGCAGCTATAACAACTTTCCCATGTAGGCCTGGGCCATCCTTCATGGATACCTGGGCCTGGTTTCAAAACCCGGACTTACCCTGAATGGAGTGCCGGTTAAAGCAAAAATCAAGCAGGAGGATCAAAAGCTTTCCATATCTTTGCCTGAGCGAATTGAACTTAATCCTGGTGACCGCGTCAGCTTGAGTTTTTAACCATATACTGCAATGAACTACGGATATTTCGACGATCAGAATAAGGAATATGTAATTACCCGACCGGATACTCCCAAATCGTGGAGCAATTACCTGGGCGATACTACCTACGGGGCCATTATCACCAATAATGCCGGGGGATATAGTTTTTACAAGTCAGGAGGCATGGGGCGTTTTATGCGCATGCGTTTCAACAGCGTACCCAATGACCAGCCGGGCAGGTCCATCTATTTTCATGATCGCGATTCCGGAGATTTCTGGTCCAATGCCTGGCAACCGGTGGGAAAATCCCTGGAAGAATTTGAATCCACCTGCCGGCACGGGACAGCCTACTCGGTAATCAGATCAAAATACAGGGGAATCGAATCGGAAGTCACTTATTTTGTTCCCCTGGGGCAGAGCCATGAGATATGGAGAGTGCGGGTAAGCAACCGGGGGAATAAGCCCAGGAGGCTCAGGGCTTTCAGCTACGTGGAATATGCAGGGAGCTGGAATGCCATCGATGATCTCCTGAATATCCAGTATGTGCAATATACTGCAAAGATGGAAGTGATCGACGGGATCATCGATCACGGAACCAATGTGAACATCCCGCACATGCCTGATAATTTTAAGGAAAAAGACCAGGGGAGGCATACCTTCCAGGCTCTGTCGGGATTGGAATTGGTGGGATATGATACCGACCGGGAATCCTTCCTGGGACCCTACAGGACCTATTCATATCCTTTAAGCGTGGAACGTGGAGAACCCACCAACAGCCTGGGTTACGGTGACAACCCCTGTGGATCCCTTTGTGGCGATTTGCCACTGGAAGCAGGCGAAACGAAAGAGTTCCTGATTATTGTGGGCATCGGGAAAGCCGGAGAGGAAGGAAAGGATGCCGTAGAAAGGTATGCCACTCCGGAAAAGGTTGAGGCTGAACTTGAAGCCCTGAAGCAGCACTGGCATTCCCTGATGGCAGGCCTTAGTGCTGAGACCCCCGACCAGGAGCTGAACAGTACCATCAACACCTGGGGCATCTACAATTCGCTGATCACCTTTAACTGGTCCAGGGCGGCTAGCCTGATCTATTCGGGCATTGACCGGGACGGATATGGCTACAGGGATACAGTCCAGGACCTCATGGGTATTTTGCATGTGATCCCGGAAGAAGCCGGAAAGAGGCTGGAACTGATGATCAGTGGGCAGGTTTCCACTGGTGGAGCCATGCCGGTGGTTTACCCGGTATCCCATAAGCCTGGATTCGAACCCGCTCCCGATCCTTCTGAATATCGCAGCGATGACAGCCTGTGGTTGTTTAATGC
>JAOZLK010000052.1 GCA_029934875.1 Bacteroidales bacterium
ATCACGGTTTCTGCTGTAGGTTCCGATAATGGTACGGCTTCGGAGATTCTGGTTGCAGAGATTTCCGAAGTGGTGAACTTCTACCTGATGGCAAATAATGTGACGGTGGATGGTTCCACAGCAAACTGGTATGATCCCTCAACCGCATTTCTCATGACCCAGAGCGAAACGGACCCGAACATCTACACTATTGAAGATGCCATTTTTGCAGGCGGCGGTGGTGAAGATGGCTGGGGAGTGTCACTGGCAATCCTCGGGCAGAGCAATGATGTATTGCCGGTAAATGCTGTGTTGGATTACGCAACCGTCCCAGAGGAGATTGTATTTACTGACTGGTGGGCCTATGGAAACAATGAGTATGTGATGTGGGAAAACTATCCCGGTTATGTCTTTTTCCCTTCAGGTGTCACTGAACAGACCTTCCAGATGATCAGCCAGGATGATGCCTCAATCCCTACCCCATGGGTAAGCGATGAAGACGAGGGTGGATTCTATAACACGCATGGCCTGCTCTATTATGAATCCCCAGGGGAATATATGATTACCTATAAGGTGGCAGAGAATACGCTGACAGTCACCATGACCGACGCACCCGAGCCTCCGGAAGAAGGACTATTTATTACTGGAAACGGGTATCCTGATTATCCTGAGGTAAACTGGGGCACCACCAATGTGATTTCCATGACAGAGGGTGCTACCGGTGAATTTTCCATCACAGGATTAGCAGTAATGCAGTATGCCGAACTGAAGTTCATCGGGCAGAAATCCTGGTCACCCGACAATTATGGATGGGCCACCAAGGAAACACTGGATCTACCTACGGGGGAGATTGTGAACAGCAACAGCTCTGAACCATTTGTATTTGCCCAGTCGGGTTATTATGATATTAGCTTCAATGAAAATGACCTGAGCTACACCTTTGAAAGGACCGGGGATTATATCGCCTCCATTGACAACATCTATATGATTGGTAACGGAATCGCAGACGCAGATGGCAATGACGCTTCCGACTCCTGGGGAAAGGACGAGAGCAAAGCACTTGAACTGATCCCTGTGGATGGTGAGGCCGGAAAATTTGAACTTACTTTTCAATTCCAGGACGCACTCATTCAGTCGGGTGGTGATTATGATGATGCCGGTTGTTATTTCTACTTCCTCCTTAATAATAAGTCATGGGGCGCTCCTGCCTATGGTGTGCTTGGTGGAGATGCCGTCGATGACAGCTGGTATGTCATAGATCCAGCCGACAACACCTATGAAATTATTGCGGATTCAGATTGGGCATCCTACTTCTACTATTCAGGTCAGGATGGCACCTATAAGATGACTGTGGATACCAACGTGGAGCCGATGACCTGCAGGATTGTAAAGCAATAACAACACTATATAAGCTGAATGTACTTATGATGTCCATGGACACACGATCTTCCTTGAAGTTGTCACTGTTCATGGACATTTTACTAATTCTTAAACCAGATCAATGAAAAGTCTTAACCGTGCTTTATTGTGGCTGCTTCTCCTGTTGGGAGGAGCTCATGCACTCGGACAGAACATAAGTGGCAGCGTTGTAGATCAGGAGGATAACGCTCTTCCGGGAGTTAACGTTGTTGTAAAAGGGACCGCAAAAGGGACCATTACTGACGGCGAGGGAAACTACTCCATCGATGCAAATGAGGGTGATGTGCTTTCCTTCTCCTTTATCGGCTATGAAAACCAGGAAGTGGTGGTGGCCCGGGACAATACCATCAATATCCAGTTGATGCCAGGCAATGAGCAGCTTGATGAAGTGGTGGTGGTTGGTTACGGAACCCAGGACAGGTCGTCTATCTCTGCAGCCATTTCATCCGCCAAGGGGGAAGAGTTACAAAAAATGACCACCAGCGACCTTGTTACCTCTCTTCAGGGCAGGGTAAGTGGAGTTCAGGTTTCACAATCGGGGATGAATCCGGGAGATTCTCCGATTATTATGATCCGGGGGATTTCAACCTTTAACAACAATACACCGCTATATGTGGTTGACGGTGCCCCGGTATCTGATATCACATTCCTGACACCCAATGATATTGCTAATGTGCAGGTCCTCAAGGATGCCTCAGCTGCAGCCATTTATGGTTCACGGGGCTCAAACGGGGTAATTATTGTTACCACAATCAAAGGCAAGCGAGACAAACTTTCCATCACTTTTGAAGGGAAAGCCGGCGTACAATCTTTTGCCAGGGAGCCCCTGATCGCGGATGCTTATGAATTTGAACATGCCATGGCCCAGTACAATGACCTGGATGAGCCGCTTCCGGTGACCACCAATACCAACTGGTTTGACGAGGTTCGCAATGACCCGGCACTGATTCAAAACTATTCATTAAGCATGAATGGTGGCGAAAAGAATACAAAATATTACTTCAGCACCAACTACTTCTCCCAGGACGGGATCATCAAAGGCAAGGATTTTAGACAATTGAATGCCCGTTTAGGCCTGTCAATGGACCTGAGCAAGAAGATTACCCTTGAGCAATCCTTTACCTTCACAAATTCTTTACAGAATCCTGGAACAGGCAGTGAGCCCTGGGATGCCATGCGTCTTCTGCCTACAGATGAAATTTATTTACCGGAGGACCAAACAGCCGGGAAGAATGAATATAGTATCTACCAGGGCACCAGCGCAGATGTGCCTAACCTTGTGGCCAGGATTGCCCGCACCGATCAATCATACAAGACCAACAAAATCTTTTCCAATACGCAATTTAGCTATAAAATATTAGAGGGATTAACCTTTAAGTCACAGTATAGCTTCTATTATAGTACGTGGCAGCGGAACCAATTCTCACCCAAATACTTCATAGAGTCAAGTGACAACAATCCGACTGCATCGGTAAGCCGGGAGCATAATATAAGGTTCAATTACGTATGGAACAACACCCTTACTTTTAAACGGCTAATTGAAAAGCACAGTTTCTCCGTGATGGTGGGTAATTCCATTGAGAGGTATCAACACGAGACTTTGCAGGGCTCAGGAAACGAGGTGCCTCATAATACCTATGAACTTCGTTACCTGGATGCTGCCGTGGATGGGTACCGAACCAAGGGAACCGATCATATCAGTTCATTGGCCTCCTTCTTTGGACGGGCAACTTATGTTTACGATGACCGATACTTTGCCACAGTGAATTTCAGGGCTGATGCTTCATCCCGTTTCTCCAAGGAGAACCAGTGGGGCTATTTTCCCTCATTCTCGGCCGGATGGAATGTAGCCAATGAGGGTTTTTTGGAGAACCTGGATTGGTTGAATGTGTTTAAAATCAGGGGAGGATGGGGTTTGATAGGTAATCAGAATATATCCAATGAGGCTAAACTTACTGTATTGAGGTCGCAAGACAGGGATTATATAAGCGGACCGAACGGAGACCGAAGGCCAGGTGCTGAACCGGAACAGATTGGTAATCCTGATCTGATCTGGGAAACAGTTGAAGATCGTAATATCGGAACGGATATCACAGTATTGAACAGTATCTCGCTTAGTTTTGACCTGTTCGACAGGTTAACCTCAGACATGCTTATGGAAAAAACTGTGCCTCATCACCTGGGATATCCATCCTATGACATCTGGGGCACAGATGGCACAGTGTGGTCAAATATCGGATCCATACGCACCAAGGGCTGGGATGCCACAATTTCCTATATGCTGAATAGAAGTGACTGGTCTTTTTCTGCTTCCGCAAATCTTACCAGCTCCAGGGCCACGGTTGAAAAAATGGCCAATCCGGGTCAGATTATCAACGGGATCTGGGATCGACTGGGCTACATTACCCGAACTGAAGAGGGGGGCGGCGTGAGCCAGTTTTATGGATTTGAGATGCTGGGTATTTTTCAGAATCAGACGGAGATCAACAATCATGCAGATAACTCGGGTGATTTGATCCAACCGGGTGCAAAACCCGGAGATGTGAAATATGCTGACCTGAATAAGGATGGAACAATTAACGAGGAGGACAAGAAGTACATCGGGGATCCAAGCCCGGATCTGTATTACGGAATTACCCTTTCGGCAAGGTACAAGGCCTTTGATTTTACCACCACCCTCCAGGGAACAGTGGGAAATGATATTGTGAATGGAATGGGCTGGTACACCTACAATGGAAACAGGGGCAATTCCAACCTTGAAAAAGGAGCAGGCTACAGGGCATGGAACGGTGAAAACTCCACAAACCTGTATCCAAGACTATCCAAAGCCAGTGAGCTTGCGAATTTTCAACGCTTCTCATCTCAGTATATCAAGGATGGTGCCTTTTTGAGGATGCAGGATATCCAATTGGGTTATACTTTTACCAAGGCGCTAAAGACTAATAGCATAAGGGTGTATCTGTCAGGACAGAACCTGTTTACCATATCCTCTTACAAGGGCATGGATCCTGATTTAAGCGGAGGTTCCTGGGGTCTGTTCGACCGGGGAGTTGATTGGGGTGACTACCCAACGCCGAGGACCATACTGATAGGATTAAGAATTGCCTTTAAATAAGCGGAATAATAATTGGAGCATAAAATGAGAAAGATGAACAGCTATATTAAATATACGACGATTGTTTTGCTATTTATCACATTTGGATGTGAAGACTATCTTGACAATCCGCCATTGGGACAGCAAACCATTGAAACATTTTTTACCGATGAAGCAGAGGCTGAAAAGGGATTGATGGCAGCGTACTTCTGGCTCAGCGGTAACGATTGGTATTTCAAAGATGTATCCTATACCTTTGGCGATGTGATGTCTGATAATTCATTTGTGGGTTGGTGGGACCTGCCCGACTGGACAAGGATCGGGGATTTTGAGATTACTCCTTTAAATGGGCACATCAGCGATAACTGGATCTATACCTACAAGGGGATCTTTAATGCAAACCTTGTAATTGAACGCGTACCTCTCTCTCCTGAGATTGATGATGAGGCCTTTATTAAAAAAGTGGTTGCTGAGGCGAAAGCCCTGCGTGCATACCAGTATTTTGGTTTAGCCAAAATGTTTGGGGGTGTGATCCTGCTTGATCATCCATCCTCAGAGGCTGATGGAGCACTTCAGCGCAGCACACTTGACGAGACCTGGGATTTCATTGAGCAGGACCTGTTGGAAGCAATCCCCGATTTGCCGATAAGAAGCCAGCAATCCTCTGAAGAGCAGGGAAGAATTACCGAGGGAATGGCGAGAGCGCTTTTAACCAAGGTCTATGTATACAGGGAAAAATGGGAAGAGGCACTTGAGATGGCCGAATCCGTGATTTCCACTGATGAATATGCCCTGGTACCCCTGGAGGTGGTTTGGGATAACTCCATCCGCAACTGCGATGAGTCTGTTTTTGAACTTCAGACCTCCGATGACATCGCTTACTGGTTAGGTTCTACCTTTGCACTGATGACACTCAGCCGGAATAGCAGTAATGAGATTGAATCGGGCTGGGGATTTAACACACCCACCAGTCACCTCGACAAGGCCTTTATCGGAAAGGATGGGCTTACGGAAGATCCACGAAGACCTTTTACCATTATTCGCCACGGCGAGGGAAGAGATGAAGATGGAAACCTGGATCCGGCCGCTCCGGCCTATAATGTGTTTGAGGACGGTGTTCCCGATACGGAAGAGAACCCTTCGGCGCGAATTTCCCGCAAGATGTTTTCAAGCAACGCGGTGCGAAACGGCTGGTCAAGCGATGTGGGGAACTTTAAATACATACGCTATGCCGATCTCTTATTGCTGGCTGCTGAAGCTGCTTATCACGAAGGGGATGAAGGCAAGGCCCGTGATTATGCGAATATGGTTAGGATGAGAGCCTGGGACAACAAAGAATCAGAGAAAATCATCTCCTCCGGAACAGTCCTCCTGGATGAATTATACCTGGAAAGAAGGCTGGAGATGGCCATGGAAGGTGAGCGTTTTTATGATCTCAAGAGAACCGGAAAATTGACACAGGCTCTCAGTGACTTTGTGGATTACAATATGAATTCCAATACCGATTTTGATGCGAAACAGGAAAGTGGATCGCTCTTTGATCCTGATAAGCATACCCTCTTTCCCATACCCCAGGGTCAGATTGATCTCTCTGAAGGGGAGGGAGTTAAGCTGGAGCAAAATCCCAATTATTGATCATAACCCACGAGTGGGCATATAAATACAGGAAATCATCATTCACTATAAAAGCTATATCGTATTCATACTGGCTATCCTTATTGGGTATGGCTGTAAAGAGAAAGCCCCTCCAGGTAATGAACTGCCTGACGAAGGAGTAATATTCATTGACCTTTCCATGCGAATTCAGGAGTTGGAGGGTTTTGGAGCATCAGATGCCTGGTCCGTTCAGTATGTGGGGAACTGGCCTGACAAAAAGCGCAGGCACATAGCCGACCTCCTGTTTTCGACGGAAGAAGATGATCTGGGAAATCCCATTGGGATCGGATTAAACACCTGGCGTTTTAATGTGGGGGCTGGTTCGGTCACTCAGGGTGGCAGCAGCAATATCAATGATAAGTGGCGCAGAACGGAAGGTTTTCTTCAAAATGATGGCACCTACGACTGGGATCAACAGAGTGGTCAGCAATGGTTTCTTCAGGCAGCCAGGGAAAGGGGAGTGGAAAATTTCATTGCTTTTGCAAACAGCCCCCCGGTACAACTTACCAAAAACGGAAAGGCAAACACCTCTGTGGCAGGAAGCTCAAACCTTGACAGGGAAAACTATGATGCTTATGCAGACTTCCTGGTCCAGGTACTGGATCATTTCAAAAAAGAGAAGGAACTGGAGTTTGATCTGATCAGTCCCCTGAATGAACCACAGTGGGATTGGGATGGAGGCCAGGAGGGCTGCCCCTTTGTCAATGGCGAAATAAGTGAACTGACCCGCGTATTGAGCGAAAAGCTGTTAGGTGCAGATGTAAGCTGCAAGATCGAATTGAGCGAGGCTGGTGATATTATCTACCTGTATGACAATTTTACAGATAAGAATAGCAAGGATAATCAGATCGAGGAGTTTTTCGGTTCTGGTGAAAATTCACTCTCCTCACTTTCCAATATCTCCTTCAATATTGCCGGGCACAGCTACTGGAGTACCGATAAAAGCGAGCTTATTCCTCAAAGAAAATCACTTCTGGATAAGATAGAATCGATCACAGCGCTTAATGGCTATGCCATGACGGAATTTTGCATCCTGAATTATGAAGAGATCCAGGGGAGTGGAAGAGACCTGGGGATTCTGCCGGCACTTTATATGGCGCGCGTGATTCATTATGATCTTACCATAGCCAATGCATCCTCCTGGCAATGGTGGCTGGCCGTCAGCCCCTATGATTATAAAGATGGCCTGATCTACACCGACAAATCAGAAAGTGATGGCCAGGTTTACACCTCAAAGATGCTTTATGCATTGGGAAACTACTCCCGTTTTATTGATGCCGGAATGCAGCGGGTAGAAACCACCCAGTTATTTGATAAGTCCAACGAAGATGATTATACCTACAGCAGGGTAATGACCTCTGCATATACTTCGGAGGGGAATGAAAAAGTGGTGGTGGTAATGGTCAATTATAACGATTGGGAATACACTACTTCCTTTGACCTTGGAGAGGATTGGAGTGAAAGCTCCATGCAGATCTATCGCACCTCAGCTACCGAAAACCTGGTACTGGCAGGAACTCAAAAAGTGAGTGGTGAGATTCTAATCGAACCTCAATCCATCACTACTTTTGTGATTCACAAATAACCGCTACATGATCAGGTTATTCTATATACTTTTTTTTCTTTCAATTGGAACCGCTTACTCCTGTTCCGATGAGAACCTGGAGGAGCCAGGCCCGGAGCCTCCCACTGAGCTGGATACCTCAATGATTCAATACCGGGGTCGCATGGAATTCGGGGCAAATAAGCTTTCCAGTTTCAGCACACCGGGTAGCTCCATCATGGTGAAATTTTCCGGCAGCTCACTCTATGGAACCTTCTCTGCTGAATATTTTGGCGGGAATGGCTATAGTTATCTCTATATCATTGTGGATGGAAATACTGATCCCTTATCACGACAAATCATTCGAGTTGAAAGGGCAGAGCAGGAGTATGCCATTGTTGAAGGTTTGCCGGAAGGGGAGCATGTGCTTGAGATCGTAAAAAACAATGAATCATGGGGAGTAATTCACTTTATCCAACTGCGGGTACCCGATGGAGAGTTATTGGCCCTACCAGCCAAAAAGCCATATTTGATCGAATTTTATGGCGACTCAAATCCTTCCGGTTGGAGTGCCTGGAATGATAAAGACAGGGGAGGTGATTCGGACAGTGAAGGCTACTTCTCCTATCCTGGGTTTACAGCACGGTCCCTGGATGCAGAATGGGTAAACTTTTCGGTTGGAGGCTTTGGAATTACAGACGGAATGGGCAAGCGGGACCTGACAGACTATTACGATAAAATACATGTCTACAGCAATTCTCCGGAAAAGAACAATTGGGATTTTGCACAGAATAATCTTGGAAAAAAACCCGATGTGGTGGTCATTAACCTTGGGGCCAACGACTATTATAACAATGTAACAAAGGAGGAGATGAAAGCTGCCTGGCACCGTTTTGTGAGCGAGCTGCTGCGCCCGGTATACCCGGAAGCCCATATTGTACTGGCCAACTCATACGGATGGGCCCTGGGTGAGCCTTCTGATTACCTGGAAGAGGTGGTGGAGGAGTTTCATGCGGGTGGTGATACGGAGGTTTCATTTGTAAAATTTCCCTGGTTGTGGGGTCAGGAACATGCGGTAATATCCGAACACGCAGGTTTTGCAAGTATTTTAAGTAAGCACATTGCAGGAACAATGGGATGGGAGAGTGAGCCTGTCCCCTACTCTTCCATACCTGAGGAGCGGGGCGTACTGGGCAACATATCCTTTGAATCGTCCATCCTGGGAAGCCGTCCCGATGGCTGGCGTCCCGACAATGGAAAGAGTGCTGCGCGCTGGGTTGAGGATGGTAGTGAAGCCAAAGATGGAAGCGCCTTTGTACGTTGTTCGAACGGCTATGGTGTGCACCAGGCGGTGGATGCCGGTCCGGGAGAACAGTTTAAGATTGGCGTATGGGCAAAAGCAAGTTCCGGAAGTCAGGGGATTCTCAAATATCAATTTCGCAATCAGAAGCAGGGCAACATACACTCATCGATAAAAGCAATTGCACTGACCGACCAGTGGCAAAGATTCGAATTTACAACAGAAATTGCCCCGAACGGCACCTGGCAGATTGATGTAATTCTCAGGGCAGAACACAATGCCATGGTGGACTATGACCAAATTGAAATGACCAGACTGGAATGAAGATAACTTTGATAACGCTTTACCTGTTTTGTACAGTGATCGTCTCTTCGCAGGACCATTATGCACTTTGGAGCGAAGGAGAGATGCCATACAGCAGGGAAAACAGTATAATAGAATACGAAAAAGAGTCATGGGGAGCCCTGTGTGTTTTTAATGTGACTGTCCCGGAGCTAATTGTCTACCCTGCCAGGGGCAAAAATAGCGGGCATTCAGTAATTATTTGTCCTGGTGGCGGATATACGGTTGAAGCAATTTATCATGAGGGCCATAATATTGCCAGGGTACTATCAGACAAGGGAATCACAGCCGCAGTATTGAAATACCGCCTGCCACTCAAAGAAGCCTCCGACAAACCACATCTCCTCCCGATCACAGACTTACAAAGGGCCCTGCAAATGATGCGCGAAATGTCACAAAGCTATGGATTTAAGACAGACAGGCTTGGCGTCATGGGATTCTCTGCAGGTGCACATCTATCTGCATTTGCCAGCTCAAAAGATACTCAAAGGCCCGATTTCGCCCTTTTAATTTATGGCTGTCCCCGATTGAACGAAGAGAATGTCAATTGGTTGGAGAAGGATCTATACCACCGCAAAATGACAGAAGCAGAATTTGAAGAAAACAACCTGATTGAAAGGGTGAATCAAAATACCCCACCAAGTTTTCTGGTCCACTGCCTGGATGACGAAACCTGTCATTATACAGAGACCACCCTCTATGCAGAAGCATTGCGCGAAAACGGAGTTTCAAATGAAGTTCATCTGTTTCCAGAGGGAGGACACGGTTTTGGATTAGGTCGTGAAGAAGACGGGACAGATCAATGGATAAGCCTGGCTATCAACTGGATAAAGAGAGAGTAAGCTATACCTTCAGTAGTCTAACTCCAAATATCTCAATTTTATTCCTTGTATGAACGATCCGGGTGCACCTCAATAAATTCCGGCCTGTACAAGCGTGACAGGTCCCAGTAATCCGGATGGTTCAAGGGGAATCTCATCCTTTTGCCTGCCCCTGAAATCATGTTTCAATTCGATATTGGATGAGGTATATTGCTTTTTATCGGGAAATGTCTGGTCACCCGCAAGGCGGTTGTACCATGAATTCACCACTTTAATCTCCAGGGTATTCTCTCCCTCTTGCAGTTCTTCAGTAATGTCAACCCTGAAAGGTGAGGTCCATATTACGCCCTTGTCTGTTCCGTTGATCTTCACCTCGGCGATGCCCACATCCTTCACACTGCCGAGCTGCAGGAAGTATGATTCTTCTTCCCGGGATTCAGCATCCCAGCTGAAGCTCTTCCTGTATACCGCCTCTCCCGAGTAATACCTGATCCCTTCGTCCGAATGCATAGTCCAATCCATAAGTTCAGGAAACACCACCGATTCGGGGCCACCCCAACTTGGATCGAAGTAAACAGTCCATTCACCAGCAATTTCTGTAAGAGTTTCAAAATCGGTATAATTGCGATCCGCTGTACCCTGTTGCTTCTCTGAAATTTCCTCGTCGAATACCACCATGACAGCGCCATAGGGCTCCAGGCTTAGAGGAAGGCCAGTAAGACCATCCTTCTGCGTAAATGCTTTGGCTTCACGAATATCCCCGTTTAAGGCATCCCACAATTCGGGTTGTTTCCCTGAAACGCGGAAGGTGCACCGGAACTTTTTACGCTCCGTGGTCTGGTTGGTGACAAAATAGAGATCGCTCTCCCCTACTCTGTAATGAATATAATCGAAATCGGTTTTGCTGTCGCTTTCCAGGACATCAAAATCTGCAGCCAATCCATTTGAAAGCAGGAAAGTCCGTGCAGTCATACCCCAGGCGACCTTACCCTTTCCATAACTTAGCTCACCCACATCCAGGCCGGCTTCCCCCCATATTTTATCGGACATTTCGCTAAAGGTTTTCCGAGCCTCTTCCCCACCTACCAGGCTGACCTGCTTTTCAGGTTTATGGCCCAGAATGGTGGCGCCATCAAGCACCAGCTTTTCCAGTTTTTCCAGTACCGCAAGTGATAACACCCTGTGGTCGGGCAGTGCCAGCACACGGTATTCCACCCCCCCGGGAACCTCGATCTTTCCATCCTCTACCCTCAGTTGAAGGAAGATATTTTCATCGCACACATCGTAATCAAATCCAGGCATTACACCAGCAGGATCGGAATGTTTAAAAGGGAATACATTGGGCACATGATCGCCGTAATAGTAAAGCACATCAGCCACAAATTTGCCTTCCTGCACCACGGACTGTATCCGGTGCATGTAATCAATGAAGGCCCCGGATTGCTCCCACCAGGTCACCTGCGGATTAACATGCGTACCTGCAAAATATTCCTGGCCGGGCAGTCCCATTTCGGGAGGCGAACAGGTGAAGGTATGAAAATACATGCGGTTCAGCCCGGCGCAGATCTCATGGTCAAAAGCTGACTTCTGGTCGCGCCACAACTCGTCGTTCCAGTGGGGTCCGATGGTGGTAAAGGATTCTGCACCCACGATCTTCTTCCCGTAAATATGGGCTGCAGAAGAGGCCTGTTTAAGGTAGAAGCGATTCGCAGGCAGGGGACGGTGTGGTGATGGCGACCAGAACTCACTCATCACAATATCGCTGAAACCATAATTCTTGATTCCATCCATGGGGCCGGCATGCGGTCCGGCCGACTCGGGCTGAATTCCCATTCCATATCCGTGTGCATATTCCTGGAAACGGGCATAGTGATTGTAAGCTACAAGGTCGCCCAGGGTTTTCCTGAAATCGGCCAGAAATGCATTGGAGCTCTCCAGGTCGTCCACCACGTAGCCTGCCACAATGGGAAGGTAACTCAGCAGGTCATATCCACGGGAATGCATGAATTCTTCCGGGAATTTATCGGTCCAGTTCATTCCCCCGCATTCCCAGCTATCGGTTTCCATATATTTCAGGGTGCTGCCCACATGGTCGCCGGCCGCTTCGAAAATAGGTTCTACCACATCCTTCCAGTAGAAATCAAAGGCCTCCCTGCTCAAATAATCCAGCACCTGTCCCTGCCAGTCATTGCTGGAAGTGGAAACATGTGCATCGGTACAGGTATAGCCAATGCGCAGCACTGTCCACTCTCCGGCAGGAGCCTCCCAATTCAGCTTGCCTGCTGTATCCACATGAGAAGATAAATTGATGACCTTTTTCCTATCCACCCGGTAAGCCTGATTCGCTTCAAGGGAAGAATCGCCGGGCCTATAACCAAGCAAGAACCGGCAGTCCGGTGCAGAGCCACCCAATTCACGCTTACCCAGTTTGAGGTCCAGGTCAGAAATACCCTCCCGGATCTTATTCGATTCCTCCAGCGGGAATGCCAGTACAGCAATGTCTTCGTAAAAACCAAAGCGGCTTTCCGCCTGTTCCAGTTGCAGGGAAACATTCCTGTCGCCCGAAACCTTTGTCTGCGAATACGTGAGCTGCTTGGCTGCATACTGCGGAGTTACTCTGGGGCCTCCCAGGTTCCAACCACTCTGGATGTTAAAGCCCATTTGCAGCCCCAGGCGTTTCGCCTCATCCAGGGCAAATACAAATAACTCATTCCAGGGATTTGAGCCATACAATGGCCCATCAGGAATATCCCTGTTTCCCCTCTGGTTATGACCCCCTGCATCAAAAATCATGGCCCCATGGAAGTTTCTCGATTTCATGGCTTCCAGATCCTTTGTGATGGCGGCCTTATTTACATTGCCATTGAGCCACCACCACCAGCAATTCACGCCACTTGCCGGCTCCGGATTATGGAAGTTTGCTTTTATTTGCCGGAATACCTCTTCGGGTTCACCGCTGTTGTTGTTTTCACTTTTACAAGCCAGGAGAGAGATGCCTGTCAGAATGAGTATCAGATAGTTGATTTGCAACAAAGGTCGAAATGAATTCATTTTATGGTATAGTTTGTTCCTGGTCCACTCCCGTATTTTTCTATTAAGTTCAAGGCTAACAAGCCTGGCAGAATTCTTTTCACCGTTGGACTTGGTATTCCTAATTTCTTCGATATTT
>JAOZLK010000454.1 GCA_029934875.1 Bacteroidales bacterium
CCGGGTACCATCCATACGGGCACTTATATTTTAGCCTCCTTTGCCAATCCCTTAATTAAATGGGAATCCGCTGAAATGTTTAATTTCGGATTTGATCTGAATGCTTTCAATAATAAACTCCAGCTAAGTGCAGAGTACTATGTTAAGAATCAAAATGACCTGCTGGTAAAAAAAGATGTCTCCGTTGCGTTTGGCCGTGCTTCATCAGGTGTTGCTCCGTGGGCCAACATTGGAATAAATCAGAACCGCGGGTTTGAAGCGACGCTGACATACAGGAATTATGACGGGGCATTTCAATACTCGAGTTTTATTAACTTCACATCTTTTAAAAATGAAGTTATATCACTTCCTGTTAAATCAATAATTACAAACAATAACATTACAATAGAAGGACATACCATTGGCAGCCTCTACGGTTATCAGGCGGAAGGGATTATCACCCCTGAAGATTATGATGAGGAGGGTAATTATTTATATGCAGTGCCTTCTGAAGGTGTTCCCTCTCCGGGCGATCTCAGATTCAGAGACCTTAATAATGATGGAAAGATTTCCGACCTGGACAGAACCATCATCGGAAAGGCTTTGCCTGATTATATCATTGGATTTAATTTTGAATGCTCCTGGAATCGTTTTGATTTCTCAGTTTTCCTGAATGGGGTATTTGGTGCCCAGGTATTTAATTCGCAGAGATCAGGACTTGAGAGTTTTGTCAATCAGGATATCAACCATAACAAACTGACGGATTACGCGCAGAATTATTACACAGTTGACAGACCCAGCACCGAATATTTAAGGGCTGACCTCGGAAATTCCAACTTCAACAACAGGACGTCATCCTGGTGGGTAGAGGATGCCAGCTATTTGAGAGCAAGGGATATACAGCTTGGATACAATATATCACCCGCTGTTTTGAACAAGGCTGGAATAGCAAGCACCAGGGTTTATGTAAGTTGCGAGAACCTCTTTATCATTACAAAATATAAAGGACGCGATCCGGAAAACGGAGCTTTCTCCTCTCCAACCACGTCAGGGACAGATGGCGGAGGCTACCCAAATCCCAGGATTTTGACTTTTGGTATTCAGGTTGATTTTTAATTTAAAAAGACATTGAAATGAAAAGACGATATTTATATATTCCGTTCTTGCTGATCATTATATTCATCAGTAATTCATGTTCAGAAGATTTTCTGGAAGTAGAAAACAGGAATGAGCTTGCCTTGAGTTCTTTTTTCAAGACTCCTGATGATGCGCTTTATGCTATTAATACATGCTATTATGGCCTTTCCGGAGGTGGGACTTTTGGAAGAGACTGGTACTTCATGTTTGGCTCTTTTTCGGACAGGATCCTCTTTGAAACACCCAACATGGATGAAATTACCATCAATTCCAGTGCTGGTCAGGTAAGTGGGATGTTCAAGGAGCTGTACATGGGATTATACAGGGCATCCTCAGTGATTATGAATCTTACTGACAAAGAGATCCCCGGCCTTGATGAGGAGTTAAAACAGAGGTACCTTGGAGAAATATATGCAATGAAGGCTGCTTATTATTTTCTTCTAGTGACCATTTTTAATGAACCTTTTTACTATGATGAATTGTCGGTTCCGGTAGATCCGAACGCTGTTTTTCCGAATGCAGATCCGGTTCAATTCTGGGATAAAATGGAAGAGGACCTTGAATTTGCCATCTCTGTATTGCCAGCAAGTTATCCCTCTTCCGATATTGGAAGGGTAACCAGTGGCATGGCAAATGCTTTACTGGGAAAAGCATTACTTTTCAAACATTACTATTTTTATGCACGTGCTGGAAATAGTGGCAATGCAGACGATATTGCAGACCTCGAGAAAGCAGAAAGTGCTTTTCTGGCTGTTAAGAACAGTAATATGTATTCCCTGGTGCAACCACAGGAACCAAAAACAAAACTGGACTATATGTATGCGCATCTCTCTAATTTCTCTTATGTTGATCTTCCTTCAGAGAATAACACTTACAAGGGAGAGATCACAACTGAATCGGTTTGGATGATCATGTATGACGATGCCAGGATGGCTGGTGGATGGCTGCCAGGATGGATGTGGTCCGGTCATATGAATTCACAGTGGTTTGGGGCACATAATTCCAGTTTCAGAAATCATGAGATACATCCTGCTCTGTGGCAGGAATTTGAGACTGCCGGTGCACCTGCTGGCTTTGACAGAGACCCAAGGGCTTATTCAACCTGTTATCTCGACGGAGATATTCTGGATTTCAGACCTGACAATGAAAAGTTCTATAATAAACCCTTTATAAGTGGTGTAAATGATAAGTTGATTGCCCACAACCGCGGACTTAATATTCCCGGGCAGCCAAGTTTAAGTTTCGGACTAAGGAAACATTACTTCCCCGTGTACTATGAAAAGAGTGCTCCGAACAATGCACCAACAAACAGGAATTTCATAAGATATGCAGATGTGTTATTAATGCATGCCGAGGTGATGGTTTTATTAGGTGATGATGGTTCTGGGATGGAATCTTTAAATGAAGTCCGGCGCAGGATGGATATGCCGGATATTGACGCCTTAAGCAGTGACGCCATCATTCATGAAAGAGATATTGAACTGGCCACTGAAGGCCATCGCTGGCTGGATCTTATTCGCTGGAGTTTTGACCCTGATTGGGGAACAAACTGGGATGAACTTGAATGGGGCATCAATGAAGCAAACTCAGTGAATCCATTTGTTGTTGGGAAACATGAGTTTTTACCAATTCCATTGCGTGAAATTAACATTAGCCAGGGTGCATTAAAACAAAATCCTGGCTGGTAGTATAGGAAACCTACTAAATTCAATAATAATGAAAAACTTATTAATTATTCTCGTAAGCGCTATTGTGTTGCTGGCTTCCTGTACTAAAGAGCCCGCAATAGAACCCAACGCTATGTTTACTACTGAACTGGTGGATAATACTTCCTCCGCAGGAGAGACTTTTTATATCTACCTGGACAACTGCAGGGGAGATTTTTACACCCTGTACACGGGCTTAACCTCTGGTACAACCTGGAAACCTGATACAATTACTTCAGGGACATCTATTGATAATACTTCCGACTCTGTGGCGGTTACATATGCGAACGCCGGAGAATATAAGCTTACACTTGTGACATCCAGTTCAGGCAATTGGGGAGAAGAATATCTTGTTGACGATTATACAGAAAATATAATTATTGTCGATGGCAGAACTGGTTTCGCATCCATGGAAGTGAACAAGCGAGAAGGAATAATCTCTGCTACTGAGAATGAAGTCCTGTTCTATGCTCATAAGCTGGAGGACATTACCGATGAGCGGGTGAAGTTTCTTACCATTTCGGGCGATGCAGAGGTTTATGTTGGTGATGAGCTGCAGTCATCAGGTCGAAATTATCACGATTTTTCAGCGCTGAATCCGGGTGATGATGAAGGAAGGCCTGTGATCTATACCGTAAAAGCCCTGAACGGAACAACAGAGGATTATACAGCCATGTTTATTCTCAGGGAGCCCAGTTCTGAAAAGATTCTATATGGTCTCAGCTCTGATGATCTAGAAGCTGATTTCATGATCGATCAGGACAACAAGGACGTTACTGTAAGTTATTATGAGGGCGTGAGTCTCATCGGGAAACTTCTGGCCGATGGCTCATCCGGAGCCATTGTAAGAATCGGTAGTACAGAGATTCAGGAGAAAGCGAAGAAAGTCGACCTCTCCTCAGCGACAGCGATCACAGTAGAAGCGGAGGACGTATCAGTGCAGGATTACGCCATCGTGCTGTATGAAAAGGAGATGATTTCCGCTTTCGACTTTACTGCTTTTGATCCTGGTTCAGGTTTAGAATCATTAAACCCTGTCCTGGAAGGTGTAGTAGATTTTGAATTAAAGACCATAGAGCTTACTGTACCTGTAAATATGGACCTGGACAAGGTAGTTGCTACCTTCGAAGGCATAAGCGACTTCACTGTCAAAATTGATGGTACTGCTCTTACAAGTGGTGTGACAGAATTTGACTACTCCTCAAAGGCATTTAATGTCGAGGTATATGATGGCAGCATACTTATTGACACCTATGCATTGACCGTGCACTAATATTTGAAATGATGCATTAAGAAAGAGAATGATCGAATTGAACAGGTCTTTCTCTTTCTTACCTGTTTTGCTGGCCTGGCGATAACTATAACATGCTTATCCCAAGGGTAGCTATGGATTAGAAAGTAACAGCGTACTTCTCCTCTTCATTCATTTGGCTTATTCGATTGCGAATCTGAAACTTTGAAAAT
>JAOZLK010000455.1:0-1894 GCA_029934875.1 Bacteroidales bacterium
CCGATGTGCAGTGCGCCCTGTTAAAGCGAATCCCCTCCCTTGCCAGTGCATCCAGGTTGGGTGTCTTCACCGCAGCATTCCCATAACAGCCCAGGTCGCGCTGGCCATGGTCATCAGCCACAATCAGCACAATATTAGGTAAATCACTTTTGCGAAGCCTGGTTGCATTCTGATCCTTACACCCCGTAAAGAGCATAAGGGCCAGAACCACCAAGTAAATATTGAAGCGCCTCATGATATCAGTCTTTAGTCCTTACTCATCATACATATCAATGTACTTCTGATCCTGCTCTTCAGAGTCCAGGTACTTCACCCTCATCTCAGCCAGCTGCCTGGTCAGATCTGCCACCACATCGGCATACTCAGGATTGTTGTATTCGTTTTGCATCTCCATGGGATCATTTTTGCGATCGTACAGCTCCCATTCATCCACATCGTAGTAGAAATGAGCCAATTTGTATTCGGTGGTGACAATCCCATAGTGCCGCTTTACCATATGGACAGAAGGATATTCGTAATAGTGATAATAAACTGCTTCACGATCCCACTTTTCATCCTCTCCCTTCAGAAGGGAAACAAAACTCTCACCCTGCATATCTCCTGGAGCCTCAATGCCGGCTGCATCCAGGAAGGTCTGAGCAAAGTCCAGGTTCTGAACCATCTCATTGTTCACGCTTCCCGGCTGAGTCGAACCCGGCCAGCGCACAAGCAATGGGGTCTTAAATGATTCATCATAGATAAAGCGCTTGTCGAACCACCCGTGCTCGCCCAGGTAGAAACCCTGGTCGGAAGTGTAGACCACAATGGTATTCTCATCCAGTCCCGTCTCATCCAGGTAATCCAGCAGTGTACCCACACTCTCGTCAACAGCAGCAATGCAGCCCAGGTAATCCTGCATATATCGTTGATACTTCCACCTCATCTGATCCTCGATGCTCATTGAAGGGTATTTCTTCTTAAAATCTTCAATAATTGGATCGTAGACCTCGTTCCAGGAGGCCAGTTGCTCCTCGTTGAAGCGATTGTACTTTCCCTGCATGGCTCGCTTATCCCAATCCGATGCCGGTACAATACCCAGCTCATCCAGCACCTCGGGACGTAGTTTTGAGTCACCCGCCCAGTTCTGATGCAATAAAATATTCATTTCAGCCTCTCTTGCGGCTGAACCGCGACCTTCGTAATCATCAAAAAGTGTGGCTGGCTCTGGAAAAGTCCTTTGAGTAAACTCACGATAGTGGCGTGGTGCAGGCAGCCAGTCCCGGTGAGGAGCCTTGTGCAGGTAAAATAGCAGGAAAGGCTGGTCGGGATCCCTCCGGTTCTCCATCCAGTCAAGCGTCAGATCGGTGATGATATCGGTCACGTAGCCATCAATTTTCACCCTTCCCTCATTGGTAATGAAGTCTGGATTATAATAATTTCCCTGACCCGGCAGGATCTTAAACTCATCCAGTCCTTTGGGACTGTTCCCGAAATGGAGCTTTCCAAACATGGCCGTCTGGTACCCCGCCTCCTGGAAAAGCTGGGGGAAGGTTATCTGGGTGGTATCGAAAGGAAATCTGTTATCGATCTTCCCATGCAGGTGACAGTGTTTCCCTGTTAAAATGGTCGCCCGCGATGGAGCACAGATGGAATTGGTCACACAGGCGTTAGAAAATAGCATTCCCTCCTTCGCTATACGGTCGATATTGGGTGTCTCGAGAAGATTGTCGCTATAGGCACTAATGGCCTGGTAAGCATGATCGTCCGACATGATGAAAATAATATTGGGCGGAGATTTTTGCTCAGTCTTCTGGGTACATCCCAACAATAACAGAGCGATCAGTAATAAAGGGAAGATTGGTTTCATGGTGGAAAGGTTATTGGTTAATGGTTATTTGTTATTGGTTATTGGTTA
>JAOZLK010000455.1:1994-4285 GCA_029934875.1 Bacteroidales bacterium
GTTTCATGGTGGAAAGGTTATTGGTTAATGGTTATTTGTTATTGGTTATTGGTTATTGGTTATTGGTTATTGGTTACTGGGTTGTGGGTACTGGGTACTGGGTACTGCTTACTGAGTACTGCTTACTGAGTACTGCTAATAGCCTGATGGAGCCTCGCCGGTGGTTTGGGTTCCGTCAACGGCATTGCAAATGGCTTCGGTAGCGGTAGCCCCGATCCGGGTCACTCCCAGTTCTCTTACTTTCAGAGTATCCTCCAGGGTTCTGACTCCGCCAGCAGCTTTCACCTCAAGCTCAGGAGCTGAGTGTTTTCGCATCAGGATCAGGTCGGCATCTGTGGCTCCTTTATAATTATAGCTGCCATCAGCTTGCTTCACAAAACCATAGCCCGTGGAGGTTTTTACAAACTCCACTTTCAGCTCGCTACAAATTTCGCACAACTTAATCTTGTATTTATCATCTGGCAGAAAATCGTTCTCAAAAATCACCTTCAGTGCAGCCCCATGCTTTTTGGTGGAGGCAACTATAGCAGCGATCTCATCATAAACATAATCCCAATCTTCCGATAGTACTTTCCCGGCATTCACTACCATATCAATTTCCACGGCACCATCCTCAATGGCCTTCTCACATTCAAAGACCTTAACATCCACCCGGCTGTTCCCATGGGGGAATCCAATGACGGTGCAGACCATCACGTCGCTTCCTGCCAGCATCTCTGTGGCCATCTTTACCGCATAGGGCTTAATGCAAACCGATGCCACATCATATTCCTTTGCAATTTCGATCCCTTCTTTAAGTATTTGATCATCCATGGTAGGATGAAGCAGGGAGTGATCAATCATTTTTGCTATCTCATGTTTGCTTACTTTCGTCATTTCTCTAAATTTAATATTAAAAAATATCTTTCTAATCTGCTTTTTCGTAGCACCTGAAAATTATATCCATATGCTTGCGGGCCAGTTCCATGGAAATAACGGGATCCTCCTCTCCATCCAGAACCTTAATCAGGTGTTCTGAAAGGGCAAGGCCATCATCCTGACCGGAGTAGTCAAGATCGATTTTTTGCTCCCTGGCTTTTCCGTTTTCATCCATATCATATAAGATCAGCCATGGATCGTCCCATGAATTGAACCCCAATTTGATTCCGCCACGGGTTCCATAGATCCTGGTTTCGTTGGCTGTCTCCATATTGGCATGGGCACCTCTTTCCCAGTAGTATTTAATCCCATCACTCAGTTCCATATTCACCATGAAGTGCTCCTCCACATCGTAGATTTCCGTACCAGGATCCACCTCATCCAGTCCACTCATCAGTTTCACATTCTCAATAGTTACCACCTCATGTTGGTCACCCAGCACTCCCAGGTGAAAGGAAAGGTCATATACTCCCCAGTCAAACAGGGGTCCCCCTCCTGCAATGGCTTTATTCAGGAACCACTTGGCAGTGGGATGATACTCAATCCCCGGCCTGCTTTGCCGGCCCACACAATTATGATGAATCGCATAAACCTCCCCGAGGGCCCCGGATTCAATGATCTCTTTTACCTTTCTGAATTTAGGGATCAGGCGTGAATGACGGCCTGAACACTCCATAGCCACCTGCTTGGGATACTTTGCCTTAAACGCCAGCATCTTGTCAATTTCATCCAGGCTCATGGCCATGGGTTTCTCCAAAAGCACATGCTTACCTGCCTTTACCGCTTCCATAAACATCTCGCTGTGCAGGTCTGGCGGTGTTGTAATCAGGATCACATCCACAGCCTGATCTTCCAGCATATCCTTATAATTTGTGGTTTTATTTGGGATATTAAATTCGGATCTTACCTTTTCAAGATTTTCGGGATTCCTGGCAGCAAGCCAGGAGATCCTGGCTCTGCCTGTTTTTTGCAGACAGGCCATATGAACCCTTGCAATCATACCGGCTCCGATTACCCCAATGTTATAAGTCCTTTTATCACTCATTATTTTTCTTCAATGTATTATACCAGGATGCCCCTCCCGGAAGGTGAAAAACAAAGGTAAAAGCACTTTTCACAATTAGCCCCTTCGGACCTGCTAATTTTCCAGATTCATTATAATATTATATATCAAGCTCCCAACCTTTTCTATATGTACGTTTGATATACTCCCCGGCTTCCTTTTGGGCGTTAATTTTTGTAAATACAGGAACCTGTTGCGGAGCGCCACGGACTTCTTTGGAAACGTAGTTCTCAACAATGCTCAACTCATCATCCTCATCAATGTTGGTAAACCTCATATTCTTACCGTCCCAATCTAGTTCACGCTTGAG
>JAOZLK010000053.1 GCA_029934875.1 Bacteroidales bacterium
CTCATTACTGCGGGCCCCACGCACGAAAATATTGATCCGGTTCGTTATATTGGCAACCATTCGTCAGGTAAAATGGGTTTTGCCATCGCAAAAGCATTTGCTGAGCAGGGTGCAGAAGTTACCCTTATTGCTGGTCCGGTCTCCATTTCACTGGAATATCCCGGTCTTGAAGTGATCGGAGTTACTTCAGCAGCCGAAATGTTTCAGGAGTGTGCCAGGCGAATTGCTGAAGTTGATGTTGCCGTCTTCAGTGCAGCCGTAGCGGATTTCACCCCGGTGGAACCTGTTGAAAGGAAAATGAAGCGGGGAGATGAGGAGTGGAACATCAGGCTGAAGCCCACAAGCGACATTGCTGCCGAAATGGGTAAGCTTAAAAAGAGGGGGCAGCTATTTGTTGGCTTTGCACTGGAAAGTGAAGATGGACTGGAACATGCAAAACGAAAGCTGCAGGCTAAGAACCTGGATATTATTCTCCTGAATTATGCCGGAGAAGAAGGTGCAGGATTTGGAACGGATACCAACCGGGTTACAATGATCGATCGCAACCTGGAGGTGGAAGAATATGAACTCAAGCCCAAAAGTCAGGTGGCTTCAAACCTGCTTGAAAGGCTTATTAAGATGATACAAGATGCGTAAGTCTCTTATAATATTTTTCATTCTGCTTGCCCCGGTTCTGGTAAGCGCACAAGAACTCAGGTGCAACGTCCAGGTAGTTAGCCAGCAGATTCAGGGTTCCAATAAGCAGATTTTTGAAACTCTTCAGAATGCCATTTACGAATTTATGAATAACAGAGTCTGGACAGATCGTGTTTATAACATGGAGGAGCGAATCGAATGCAACCTTATGATTAACATCACAGAGCAGGTATCTGCTGATGAATTTAAGGGTACGCTCTCAATTCAGGCCAGCCGCCCTGTTTTCAATACCAACTACATAACCACCACCCTTAATTTCATCGACAATGACATACAATTCAGGTATGTTGAGTTTTCACCGCTTGAATTTGATCTCAATTCACATATTTCAAACCTCACTTCCATTCTTGCTTTCTACTCCTATTATATACTAGGGCTGGATGATGACTCCTTTGAATTTATGGGAGGTACCGACAACTTCAGTAATGCAGAACGTATTGTGCTGAATGCATCAAATGCCCCCGAACCCGGTTGGAAGCCCCTGGACAACCTTGCACATAAAAACAGGTACTGGCTGGTAAAAGACATGTTGCAAAGCGAGTACGAAGGTGTAAGGGAGTTTTATTACCGCTATCACAGGTTGGGTCTTGATATCATGGATGAGAAGGTTGCAGAAGGAAGAGCCGAGATTACCACCAGCCTCGAATTGCTGCAGAAAGTTTACCGAAGTCGCCCCGACCCCTATATGTACCTTTTGAATATGATATTCGTTTCCAAAGGAGATGAACTTGTAAGTGTCTATTCAGAGTCTTATCCCGAGGAGAGAAATCGGGCGCATGCGATTCTCATAGAGATCGATAAAACCAATGTCAATAAGTATAAAGCCATCTTGGAACAGACCTAGGTAAACTGCGCATGATTCAAACCCTCTACATCAGGAACTATGTGCTGATTGATGAACTGGAAATGCACTTTTCAGAAGGCTTTACCACCATTACCGGAGAAACCGGGGCCGGTAAATCAATATTGATGGGCGCTCTGTCCCTCATTCTTGGTCACCGGGTTGATACTTCGGTCCTGAAGCTGAAAGATTCCAAGTGCATTGTGGAGGGGACCTTTCACACCTCCGAGGGGCTCCGACCCGTCTTCGAAGCCAATGACCTGGACTTTGAAATGCCAACCATTATCCGGCGGGAGATTTCACCTGCAGGTAAATCAAGGGCTTTTATAAATGATACTCCGGTAAACCTTCCCGTTCTCAGGGAACTGGGCAGTCGCCTGGTTGATATCCATTCACAACACCAGAACCTGCAGCTAAGCGAGCTCCAGTATCAGCTTGAAGTGATCGATTACCTTGCTGAAAGTGGAAAGGAACTTTCTGAGTACAGGATAGTATACGAGGCATACAGGGCAGCTGATAATGAGTTGACAAAGGTCCGTGATGAAATCAGCAGGCTGAAGGAAGACCTGGATTTTATGCAGTTCCAGTACAGTGAGCTTCAATCGGCTAATCTGAAAGAGGGTGAGCTGGAAACACTTGAAGCCGAATTCCAGAGGGCAGAACATGCGGAGGACATAGGGCTGGCCCTGGGTCAGTCAGCTGCATTGCTCATGCAGGAATCCACAGGGATTCTTGATCAGCTTGGTGAAGCATTGGTTCAGCTCAGAAAAATAAAGGAATTTTTCACTCCGGCAGAGGAATTATTTGAGCGTATGGAATCGGCTCATATCGAATTGAAAGACCTTTCATCCGAGTTGGATATGCAGGCTGCAAAGAGCGATCTTGATCCGGGGAAGCTTGCCCAGCTGCAGGAACGTATCGATCTTATATTCGGACTCCTGCAAAAACACAGCATGCACAATGTGGGTGAATTAATTGAGCGCAGGGAGGAACTGAATATAAAAATTGAGGCTATTACCTTTTCCGATGAGAAAATAGGATTACTGGAAGAAAAAAGGGCAGGCTATTTGAAATCCATGGAAGGTCTGTCAGCTTTGCTTCACCGGAAGCGATCCGCCGCAGGGAGGGAGATGGAGCTTAAGGTCGTTTCCCAGTTAAAGGAGTTGGGTATCGCCAATGCAAAATTCCATGTAGAGGTGGCAAAAAAGAAGGACTATGATCTCTTTGGATCTGATGAAATCCACTTCCTTTTTTCAGCAAATAAACAGGTGGAAATGGAGGAGGTTTCCAGGATTGCCTCAGGAGGGGAGATGTCTCGCCTTATGCTTTGCATAAAAGCCCTGGTTTCGGACCGACAGGGAATGCCCACCCTGATTTTTGATGAAATCGATACAGGGGTTAGTGGCGAAATTGCTGAAAAGGTCGGGGCTATTATGGACAGGCTTGCAGGAGACAGGCAGGTGATGTCCATTACCCATCTTCCCCAGGTGGCCTCAATGGGGAAAGAACACTTTTCGGTGTACAAGGAGGATACTGAGGATGCCACCTATACCCGTATACGCAAACTGAATAATGAGGAACGGATCGTTGAGATTGCCAGGATGCTCTCCGGCGAATCTTTAACGGATGCGGCCATGTCCAATGCCCGTGTTCTGCTACGGTTTTAATTTTTTTCGCACAAAGCATCCACTTATTTGTTATTATCGCAGAAACCAACAATTCTAATTATTATATCATGGCTTACAATTTACTTAAAGGGAAAAAAGGAATCGTATTCGGAGCGCTCAACGAGCAGTCCATCGCCTGGAAAGTCGCAGAGAGGGTACACGAAGAGGGTGCGGAGATCGTTCTGACAAATGCGCCCATCGCTCTGAGGATGGGAACCATTAATACACTTGCTGAAAAAACCGGGGCCAAGGTTATCTCAGCCGATGCCACTTCTCTGGAAGACCTTGAAAATCTCTTCAAGGAAACCATGGAAATCCTTGGGGGGAAAGTTGATTTTGTACTTCACTCCATCGGTATGTCTCCCAATGTAAGGAAAGGTCTTGATTATGATGCCCTTAACTATGGCTATTATCATAAGACTCTTGATATTTCCGCCTTCTCCCTGCACAAAGTATTAAGTACGGCAAGGAAAATGGATGCCATCAACGAGTGGGGTTCAGTTGTGGCTCTCTCATACGTGGCTGCCCAACGAACATTTGCTGGCTACAACGACATGGCTGATGCCAAGGCAATCCTGGAATCCATTGCCCGGAGCTTTGGGTATATGTATGGAAGATCAAAGCATATCCGCATTAATACGGTTTCTCAATCTCCGACTCAAACCACTGCAGGTAGCGGAGTCAGCGGCTTCGATAAGCTGGAGGATTTCTCCGACAGGATGTCTCCCCTGGGAAATGCAACGGCCGATGAATGTGCAGATTATTGTATCACACTCTTTTCGGACCTTACCCGCAAGGTGACCATGCAAAATCTCTTTCACGATGGAGGGTTTTCCAGTATGGGAATGAGTTACAGGGCCATTGAGCAATATGAAAAAAGCTTTAAGGACTGTCCTTGATTAGTCGGGATTAGACTTTTTGACTATATTTCGGAAGACCATTCTGAAATATATCATGGGTGCTATCATTATTGCCAGCTATTTCCTGATTCCAGCATTTCTCCTTTTCTACAGTACCAGGATGTCGATTATCAATAAGATAGGCATTGTGGTATTTTGTTATGGGATTGGCCTGGTAATGGGAAATATCCGGATTATTCCCGAGGCTATTTCCGGAGTTCAGGGAGACCTGATGGGGGTGACCATCTTACTGGGAATTCCCCTGGTTCTATTCTCGGAGAACGTGGTGAAATGGGCTAAAATGGCAAAAACCACCTTTATTTCTCTATTGCTTGGGGTGGTTTCGGTTGTTGTGCTTGTATTTTTAGGATACTTCATTTTCAGGAATGCCATTCCGGACATTTGGAAAATATCGGGGATGATGATCGGGGTTTATACTGGCGGGACTCCTAACCTGGCTGCCATTGCACGCGGACTGGGTGTTGATGAGGAACTATACATCCTGACTCATACGGCCGAACTGGTAATTGGTGCATTGATTCTTTTATTTCTGATCACGGGCGCCAAACCCTTTTTTGGAAAATTTCTCAGGCCTTATAAAAAGAGTGAGGAGAGCATCAGGCAGCCTGAGCTGGACCTTTCTGATTTTGAAAGTTATGAGGGCTTCTTTAAGAAGGAAAACTTCACTGGAATTTTGAAGGCCTTTGGGGTAGCTGTGGTGATTTTTGCAAGCGGCTTTGGTATGACTCAACTATTTGAGGGGGATGCAAAAGATACAGCTGCCGTGCTAACCGTTACAACGCTCGGTATAGGGGCATCTTTAATACCCGGGATTAACCGGATTAAAAGTTCTTTCCAGCTGGGCATGTATTTTATCTATGTTTTTTGCATCATTGTCGCTTCAAAAGCCGATCTGCTGGCACTGTTTAATGTGGAGAATGTGAACCTGATGGTAAATCTTCTGCTTTACATTGCCCTGGTCATTGTGGGATCCCTGGTGCTTCATGCTCTTCTGTCCTGGATATTCAAAATCAATGTGGATGAATTCATCATCACCTCCACAGCACTATCCAATTCCCCCCCCTTTGTTCCTGTTGTAGCGGCTGCCTTAAAGAATAAGGAAGTTGTGATTCCGGGAATGATCATCGGAGTGATCGGTTATGCCATTGGCAACTACCTTGGCGTAGCTGTAGCTTACCTTCTTAAATAGGATTGCTTTAAAACATTCAGCCTTAACGTCCCAATTTCCTATCTTCGCAAGATGAGACTGGTATTGAAAAATATTGGCACCCTGCTTATGACTGAGCTGGAGCCTGTACCCTTTGCAGCCGGAGCCGGAATGGAGCAGGTGAATAGTGTGCACAAGGCATGGCTTGCCATTGAGAACGGCCTGATTGCCTGTTATGGCGAAGGTGAGGTAATTCCCTTTACCGATGACGAGGTATTTGATTGTGCTGGTGGCATGGTTATGCCGGCATTTTGTGATTCCCATACCCACCTGGTTTATGCAGGGAGCAGGGAAGGGGAGTATGAAGATAAGATCCGCGGACTGAGTTACGAGGAGATTGCTAAAAGGGGAGGGGGCATCCTTAATTCAGCAGCCTTACTATCTCTAACAAGCGAGGAGGAGCTGTTTCAACAAGCCCTTGTGCGAATCAAGCAGATTATTGGATCGGGGACTGGCGCTGTGGAGATCAAAAGCGGGTACGGACTGAATACAAAGGATGAATTAAAGATGCTGCGGGTAATCCGCAGGCTGAAGCAGGAGACAGAACTCACCATCAAATCAACTTTTTTGGGTGCCCATGCGGTTCCTGCCGATTATAAAGCAGATCCGGATAAATATGTGGATCTGGTGCTTAATGAAATGATCCCGGCGGTGGCAGCCGAGCAGCTGGCAGATTATATAGATGTGTTCTGCGACCGGGGTTTCTTTACGGTTGAGCAGACTGACAGGATACTGGAAGCCGGTGTGAAGCACGGCATGCTTCCTAAGATCCATGCCAATGAGCTGGATTACTCGGGTGGAATCCAGGTGGGAGTCAAATATGGGGCCCGGTCTGTTGATCATCTTGAGTTTACAGGAGAGGCAGAATTGGAAGCTTTGAAAAATTCCAGCACCATGCCGACCCTTCTCCCCGGAGCATCCCTGTTCCTGGGTATAGACTTTGCCCCCGCAAGACGGATCATTGATGCGGACCTCCCGCTGGCCCTGGCTTCCGATTTTAATCCCGGGTCTTCTCCTTCGGGGAACATGGAACTGATTATGTCACTTGGAATCATGCAGCTCCGAATGTTGCCTTACGAGGTTTTAAATGCGGTAACAATAAATGGTGCTTATGCCATGGGACTGGAGAGCACACACGGGACCATTAGCCCTGGGAAACTGGCGAACCTTATTGTTACGCATCCCATGCCCGCATTCGGGTTCATGCCTTATTCCTATGGCAGCAGCCAGATTAACAAGGTGATATTAAACGGAAATATTCAATCTTAAGATGACAAAACAAATTATAGAGTGTGTGCCCAACTTCAGCGAGGGCAGGGACATGGGTATTATTAAACAGATCACCGACCGGATTGAGGCCGTGGATGGTGTCAAGCTTCTGGATGTGGATCCTGGCCAGGCGACAAATCGTACTGTCGTTACCTTTGTTGGAGCTCCAGGGCCGGTTATGGAGGCTGCCTTTCAGGCAGTGAACCTGGCCTCCGAGATCATTGACATGTCAAAACAACGGGGCGAGCATCCGCGTTTTGGAGCATGTGATGTATGTCCCCTGGTACCGGTATCCGGCATAAGCATGGAGGAGGTGGTGGAATATGCCCGCCGCCTGGCCGGCAGGATTGGAGAGGAGATTGGGCTTCCTGTTTACTGCTATGAAAATGCTGCTTTTACAGAACTTCGACGGAACCTTGCCAATGTAAGGTCCGGCGAATATGAGGGATTGAAGGATAAATTGGCCGATCCTGCATGGAAACCCGATTTTGGTCCTGCGAACTTTGTGCCTCGGACCGGTGCGCTTGCAGTGGGAGCCAGGGATTTCCTGGTGGCCTATAACATTAATCTGAATACTACCTCCACCCGGAGAGCCAATGCCATTGCTTTCGATGTGCGCGAAAGGGGCCGTGTAAAAAGGGAAGGGAATCCTATTACGGGTAAGATTGTAAAAGATGGTGAAGGAAAGCCGGTGATGATACCCGGAAGCCTGAAGGCCGTAAAAGCCATTGGATGGTATATTGAGGAATATGCAGTGGCACAGATCTCCATGAACCTGACCAATATTTCACAAACTCCTGTACATATTGCCTTTGATGAAGTATGCAGAAGTGCAGAATCAAGGGGGATTCGGGTAACAGGATCGGAGCTGGTGGGACTGGTTCCCCTGGATGCCATGCTTGAGGCCGGGCGATATTTCCTTAAGAAGCAAAAACGTTCTGCGGGAGTTTCAGACTCCGAACTTATTAAGATTGCTGTTAAATCTATGGGACTGGATGAACTGGGCCCCTTTCACTCTAAAGAGAAGATAATCGAGTACCGTTTAAAGGAGGGCTCAGGCCTGCAGTTGGTGGATCTTTCTCTTCAGAAATTCATGGAGGAAACAGCTTCTGAATCAATCGCACCCGGGGGAGGATCGGTGAGTGCTTATATGGGTTCCATGGGTGCCGCTCTTGTTAGTATGGTGGCCAACCTCTCCTCACATAAGCGGGGTTGGGATGAACGATGGGAAGAGTTCTCGGATTATGCAGAGCAAGTAAAATGTATTCAGGAAGAGCTTCTGGAACTGGTGGATGAAGATACCCGGGCTTTCAATGGAATTATGGAAGCCTTCGGCCTTCCTAAAAATACAGAGGGCGAGAAGAATGCGAGGCAGGAGGCAATATTACAGGCTACTCTGCATGCCATTCGGGTTCCTTTCAGGGTAATGAATACTGCGTTTCGGGGATTTGAATTTGCCGAGACCATGGTGCGTGATGGCAATCCCAACAGTATTTCAGATGCCGGAGTTGGCTCCCTGGCCCTGCATGCCTGCATTGAAGGAGCCTGGCTCAATGTGAAAATAAATGCAACTGAAGTGAAGGGGAATTCTGAGGTGCAGAAGATTCTTAAGGATGGGGCGGAACTGCTTTCCAGATCCGGATCCCGGAGAGATAAAATAGGAGAAATGGTAAACTCTGCCTTCAGTCAATAACAATTAAGTCTCAGAGGCGTTTCAATTATTCAGATGTGCTATTTTATTTCTTCATGAAACGTTTCCTGGTTTTTCTCTTATTTTTTGGCCTGCTATCGGATCTGCTGGCCCAGGAGCCGCTTACCCGCAGTGGCTCATACAGCCTCCGCAAGAACGAGATAATGGCCCTGCCTGAAAACCCCGAACGCATACGAACCCTTCAAAGGGCCAGGGAATTGGGAATTCCTGTTCGCCGCACATATCCTGATGGCCGGATTGTGGCTATCAGGCGAATTTCCCCCAATGGTATGCCCGAATACCTGACTACCTCTAACCTGAATGCTGCAAGGACGCTTTCAAGCAACAGGGTATGGAAGGATGGCGGGGCCGGTCTTGATCTTTCGGGCGAGGGCTTGGTAGTAGGAGTCTGGGATGCCGGGATACTCCGCACAAGCCACTATGAATTTGAGGATAGGGGAAGGCCGATGAATGCAGATGCCGAAGAGTTGGGGCATCCAACTCATGTAAGCGGAACCATAGCTGCCCTGGGCATCGATGGTGATGCACGGGGAATGGCCAACAAAGCGATCATCGAAGCCTATGACTGGGACAATGACCTTGAAGAGATGGAAGTTGCTGCTTCTGAAGGGCTCCTGCTCTCCAATCACTCCTATGGTTATATCCTGGGCTTTGATTACAACAGTGAGGAGAGTCGCTGGCAATGGTGGGGGGATACAGAGATAAGCGAGGAGGAGGAATATCTCTTTGGATATTATCATGGTGAGGCCAGGGCCTACGACCGGCTCGCTTTTGAGTATCCAAATTACCTGATCGTTAAGTCGGCAGGCAACGACCGTGGGGAAGGGCCTCAACCAGGCTCTGAGCATTATGTTTGGGACAATGGCGATTGGGTTCCGTCCACAGCCACCCGGCAGATTGATGGGGGAGAAGATGGCTTTGGATCCATAGGCCCCGTTGCAGCTGCTAAAAACATCCTGGCTGTTGGAGCAGTGAGAGATCTTCCAGACGGTGTCACAGATCGGGATGAAGTTGAGATCACTGGCTTTTCGGTTTTCGGGCCTACCGACGATGGAAGGATAAAACCCGACATAGTTGCTAATGGCCAGGCCCTTTATTCAACATATTCTGGAAATGACAGCGCATACCGTAGCCTGTCTGGTACTTCTATGTCAGCTCCCAATACAACAGGTTCTCTGGCCCTGCTGCAGGAACATAACCATAATGTGCATGCTACTTACCTCAATGCTGCTTCCCTGAAGGGGCTTGTCTTACATACGGCCAGCGATGCGGGGAATCCAGGTCCCGATTACAGCCATGGCTGGGGAGTGATGAATACAGCTGAGGCAGCAAAAGTGATCGGCGATACCAGCAGGCAGCGGATCAGTGAACAGATACTGTCGGATCTGGATACCATAAAATTCTCCTTTTATTGTGATGGCACACAGGAGCTGAAAGCCACCCTTTGCTGGATTGATCCGGCGGGAGATGTCCCGGCTCCATCATTGAACCCCACGGACCAAATACTGGTTAACGACCTGGATATTAGGGTGATTCGGAAAATTGATAACAGGGGGTTCAGACCTTTTATCCTGGATCCGCTCAGTCCTTCGCAGCCTGCCACCACTGGCGACAATAACCTGGACAATGTGGAGCAGGTGCTTATCAAGGCACCGGACAAGGGTTTTTATGAGATAGAGGTAAAGCATAAAGGTGAGTTGCAGGGGGGCAAGCAGCCATTTTCTCTTATTATCTCCGGGCTATCAGATGATTTTTATGCTTCGGGAATATATCATTTAACAGACAATAATGGTGTGTTCATTCTCACCTCGGCGAGTGAGTATAAGCCTGAAATGGAAGCGGGATGGTTACTTACACCTGAAAATGGTTTGCCGGTCTCTCTTGCTTTTAACTTTCTTGAAACGGAGGAGAACCGTGACCTAGTGAGGATTTATGACGGGGGAGACAGCTCTGCTCACCTGCTTGCAGAATTCTCAGGAACTCTTTTGAACACTGATACACTCCTTAGGGCAAGTGGCGACTCCATGTGGCTTAGCTTTTCCTCAGATCAACAGAATCAGGGCAGGGGCTTTGAAGCCACTTATTGTACCACCCCACCTGAAGGTGATTTTATGATTGAAGGATTATCCTTTCCCTGTGCCGGAAGTGAAGAAAGTTACCTGGCAAGGGGGCAGGAAGGTAGCCAGTTTCAATGGATTCCGCCTGAAGGATGGGAACTCAAGTTTCATGATGGGAATTATGCGAAATTCCTTGTGGGTCCGGAGAGGGGCTTACTTGAACTTTTACCCTATAACAGCTGTGGTGAATCCAGTAAAACCTACGCAGAATTGGAGCCTTTGTTTTCCCCGGCCCACATCGAAAATTTTACAGGGGATACGCTATTTTGTTCTGGAGAAAGTGGAGTATTGAAGGTTGATAGTCTCCCGGGTTCAGTTTACCAGTGGATGCTTCCGGTCAACTGGATGGGGCGCAGTGAATCTCATGAAATCTCTTTTATAACCTCATCGGTGCAGGGTGATGTTCTGGTAAGTGCGTATAACTCTTGCGGACAGGGAGATACTCTGGGTATTCCGACCCTTGTGATGACTTACCCACCGGAAAGTCAAATCTATTCTGTTTCCGATAAGATATGCCAGAATGCTCCCAATGTTTTCTATATTTTTCCCGAAGAGGATGTTGATTATCAATGGAGTGTGGATCCTACGTGGATAATATCAGGTTCTTCGACTGGTGATTCGGTGGATGTGGCGGTTGGTGCAAACACCAGCACACTGTATGTGAGTGCAAGAAATGAATGCGGTGCACGTAATTCCCAGAGGTCCTTCCTCCTTACCCCCGGGCCTGACAAGCCCCTTCTAATGGAGACAGGCAGTGTTTATGATGGCTTAAGAGAGATTGAGGTACAGAATGCAAGTTCTTACACCCTGATCCAATGGTATCTGAATGGACTGATTATAGACAGTCCCCTTGCCACAGGCCCCAGCTATGTGGCTTACGTTCCCGGAACATACTCAGTGGGTGTGACCAACCGGGACGCATGCAGCCTTATTCAGAATCCGGATAATGGAATTAATACAGTGAATCCCGGAAACCTTTTTTCAGTGAATGCCGGGACAAAGGGTGCCCTTGTGGTTCAAAATGCTTCTGAAGTTCCGGCCACACTTAAATTATACGATCTGGCAGGAAAACTTTTGTTGATTTTTGAGCTTGATCCGGGTCGATCTGAGATCCAAACCGGTCTTCAGGGCGTTCAGCTTGTTTCTGTTGAAGGAAGCGGGAACATACAGGTCTTCAGAATATTCCTGAACTGATGCGCTCTGCTTTCGAGAGCCAAATCAGAATTATTTCATTTCAATTTATGAAATAAGCTGTCGAGAAACAGCCCTTTATCAGTATTTGCAGGGGGTCTATTTGTTAAAAACTGTTAAGTTTTTGAATTATTTTTTCTAAATTCGACGCTTCAAATAGTCGAGAGATCTGATTTTTTAATATTAAACCTAAAACTTTTTCTATGAAAAGATTATCAATTCTTTCTGCACTCCTTATGTTTGTAAGTTTTGGACTACAGGCACAAGGAACAGAGATTACTGGTAACGTGGTTAGTGCAGCGGACGGCTCAGCACTACCTGGCGTAACCGTAGTCGTAAAAGGAACGACCGTAGGTGCAGTTACGGATTTTGAAGGGAATTACACCATAGAAACTCCCTCCGGATCTGATATCCTTGTGTTCTCCTTTGTTGGAATGCAGACCCAGGAGCTTACCATAGGTGCCTCTACCGTTATCAATGTGAGCATGGATATCGATGCTGTAAATATGGATGAAGTGGTTGTCATTGGTTATGGCAGGGCCACAAGAGAAGCCTCTACGGGATCGGTATCAGTCGTTAAGGCCGACCAGTTACAGGATATTCCTGAATTGAGTTTTGATAAGATGCTGACCGGTAAAGTTGCCGGAGTTCAGGTTACATCAACTTCCGGACAGCCCGGTGCTGCCTCCCAGGTGAGGATTCGTGGTACCAGTTCGCTGAATGCCGGGAATGAACCTCTTTATGTTGTGGATGGTATACCCATAATGCAGGGAGACCAGACTTACTTTACCAATACTGGTAATGCTCTGGCCATGATCAATCCCAGCGATATTGAGTCAATAACCATTCTGAAAGATGCAGCTGCTGCTTCCGTATATGGATCAAGGGCAGCCAACGGGGTTATCCTGATAACCACCAAATCCGGAAAATCCGGAAAATCCACTGTCAACTTCAGGGCCTCGTGGGGTACCTCGAGCCTTGCAAATGACAATAATTTTGACATCATGACTCCCGAGCAGAACCTGGAATACAATCGCGCAGGGGCTGTCAATGCCGGAGCAGATCCTGATGATCCAAGCAGTCCTTTTTACTACCCCATGAGTCTGCTGGAGAAGCCTATGAACAATTGGCTGGAAGCCTCCACAAGATATGGTAACCTGCAGAATTACGAGCTTTCAGTGAGTGGCGGGAACGATAAAACCAGTCATTATACATCTGGTTCGTATTCTAACTCAGAAGGAGTTTTTCATGGAATTGACTATAAAAAATATCAATTGCGTTCAAACATCGACCACTCTATAAGCGATAAGCTTAAAATGGGAGTGAAACTGAATGCCTTTCATTCCGAATCAAATGACGTTGCCATGCAGGCCATGTATTATGCAAACCCACTGTTTGCCGGGATGTTCCTGAATCCTTATACACCCATCTACAATGAAGACGGTACCTATAACCTGGATATTCCGGAATGGGGTAATACAAACCCAAGGGCCATTCAGGAGTACGATGATCAGTTTGAAAAGCAAAACAGGCTCCAGGGATCTCTGTACGTGGAATGGGAACCCTTAACAGGTTTGAAATTTAAGACCAACAATGCTGTTGAATACACAGACGGTGAAGGCCGCAGGTACTGGTCAGCTGAGACTGA
>JAOZLK010000456.1 GCA_029934875.1 Bacteroidales bacterium
CCCAGGCATGAAACCTCCGTCCCTGCGCATGCTGATCTCCCGGGAGAGCCAGGGTAGTGCCCTGAACTATGCTATAAGCTGTCTGGCTAAAACCAGAATTCCATGTTTCATTTGAGTATTCCAGGAAAAATTTCAATTTTGGATCCAGGGGGAGACATTTTCTTACACCACCACGTGAAATCAATTCCATGGGTGCCAGCTCACTGAGATGATCAAAAAACGGGTCATCTAAATCCATATCCTGCATATCGATGCCGGTTTTTATAAGGAGGGCAAGTTTCTTCATAAAATGGTTATTTCCCCCTTCCATGCCCTCACTACTAACCACAAGATGAGGTACTGTGATCCAAAGATCAACCCCCTGTCTGTTACAAAGATCAATCATCCATTCAAAGGCCATCGGTCTTTGATTATAATCAGTTTTCTGAGCGCGATCCATCCAATGGGACAGATCAGAACCATTCGTTTCTAACCAGTCCATATACCTGTAATGACTGTAGAAAGCAGTTTCGTCGAGAAATTCCTGTTTCCACGGATTATCTCCGGAGACATTCTGATGTCCGTCAATAAACGGATCATTGGCATATCCACCCCAGCCAAGGTTCCAGAAGTTTGTACCTATAAGCATCCTCTCAGGCAGATCATTTCCAGTTCTGAACGCTGCTTCTGCAGATCCCTCGGAGAGATGTCCTGAAGCATCTTTTGCGATAACGCGGATCGTATAGAGTGAATCTGGTTCCAATCCCGGTATTGCGAAGTTATGATCCTCGGAAATTCCTGCTATCACACCATTCAGATATATCAGATATCCGGCAAGTTCATCATTATCGGTAGAGGGAGTCCAATTGAATTCAAGCATATTATACCAACTGCCTGTCATGACCAGGTTTGTTGGTATCGTAGGAGGCTCAGTATCCGGTATTTTAGTAGTAACACTTATTGTAGCACTGTTTAATGAATAGTTTCCGGCTTTATCAAATGCCCTTACAAATATTTCATAGCTTGTTCCGGAATCAAGACCCTCAATAACATAGGAAGGGGATAGAGATGTTGCAATCTGCTCTCCATCTAAATAGATTTCATATCCTTCCACAGCCCTATCGTCTTCTGATGGACTCCATCCAATAGAAATTGAATGCGTAGTATGTACGAATACCAAAAGATCCTGAGGAACTGTAGGCGCTTCTGTATCCTGTATTTCGGTCAGGAAAAAAGTCATCTGTGCAAAGCCAGAACTATTGATATTGGCTGTATCCAGCATGAGCTCCCAATTGAGGTCATCATTTGAGGCCCATGCTCTGAAGGCATATACCAGGGAGTATGTAGGTTTTGTAATTCGCAGACTATCCAGATCAATTTCATTACCAGCACCCAGGTCGAGTGTTATGTAATGAGTGTTTGGCGGCTCTATCGCACCAATCCATGCATGTGTTTCAGAATCTCCATCATATGGTCTGTAGCTTTCACCTCCACTGCCGTATGTAAGCATCCCGTTGCTACTATTAGAGCTGAGCTTCAGTTCAGGATAGGCTATATCATGAACCAACCACTCCAATTCCTGCCACTTATGATTATTTGAGTGAAGGGTCTCGACTTTCAGGTAACGATAGCTTTGTGCTTCCAGAAAAGTTCCGAATGAAAGCATGACTATTAAAACTATGAATTTTCGCATGATCAGTATTTGGCTGGTGGAAAATACAAATCTAGCAAAGATTTATGCACTCCAGGAGCCCCAAACATGGGACAATCCCTTTTTTGAACCACATTGTCGAGGTTCCGCACCTCCTCTTTTGAAAGGGTTTTAATCTTTTTACCGGTGGCCAGGGCCTGAATTAAAGAGTAAGCGGTCATTTCCAGCAACTCCACATTCATATGGGTCCAGTCTATACCCAGCGGACTCATGGAAACCAGGCCATGATTTTCCATTAAGAAGGTGTTGTAATTCTGGAGATAATCAGAGAAATTATCAGCCAGCTTCGGACTGATGGGTTCGGCATAGGGTACCACGGGAACAGGCCCCACTTCATGGGTGGTTTCCGGGAAATAGGGTTTCATTAAATAATCACCCTCCATGATGGAAAATGCACATACATTGGGGGAATGGCAATGAATAACCGATTTGATATCGGGTCTCTCCTTGAAAAACTTCAGATACATGTATTTCTCACCGGTGGGCCTCCTTGTTCCCTCAATGGTCTCACCTTCCGGGTTTATAAAGACCAGGTCCTGAGCTTGAATCTCACCTTTGTTTAGCATGGTAGGTGTAATAAGGATCACCTCCTCTTCCAGTCTCCATGCAAGATTGCCACCGAAACCGGTGACATACATTTTAGCCGATAGTTGATGACACACTTTCAAGAAAGCAGAGACCTGGGACGGGTATTTATTTAACAGACTCATTTTTAGTAGGGTATTTTGTTTATGCTAAGGTTTGATAATTACTTTTAAAGCTCCCGATTTTGGATTGCCCTGTACCTCCACCGCCTGATTAAAATCATCCAGTGAAAACACATGGGTAATCAGGGTAGAGCAGTTGATTAATCCCGATGAGATCAGTTGCTCCGCTTCGATGTAATCTCGTTTAACAGAACTGTTTGCCCCATGAATATGGAATTCGGAATAATGGATCATATTGAGGTCAACGATTTCTGTAGGCTCAGACTTGGGCATTCCTGCGAAAATTGAAAGGTGTCCGTCCCGGGCAAGCAAACTCATCCCCTGTTTAACCAGTGCCTTTACAGAAGCAGCCACGACTACCACATCCACCCCACGGCCGTGGGTATGTTCTTCTACCCACACTTCCGGGGATATGTTGGCGCTATTGACAAAGTGATTAAATGGCAGATCCAGCTTTTTCAGCAAATCCAGCCGGTCCTGTGACACATCCATGATGCATATCGATTTTGCTCCACGGACTTTTGCCACAAGACCATTCAGCACACCGATAATGCCTCCGCCAAAAATAAGCACGGTCTGGGCCTCTTCCAGGGGAATGATCCGCATGCCGTTTATACAGCAACTTAATGGTTCAAGGAGGGTAGCCTCCTCGTCCGACATCTGATCATCCACCGGTATAAGGCATCCCTGTTCCACGCCTTCCTTTGGCATAATCATATACTCTGCAAACCCTCCATTCCACTGATATCCAATGGCTTTGAATCCATTCTCACATAAATTTTCCCGACTTATAGTACACATGGGACAAGTTCCACATCCAATGACAGTCTGTACGGCATAACGTTCACCCTTTTTTATGTCCGAAACCCCGTTCCCCGTTTCAAGTACGGTTCCGCTTATTTCGTGGCCCACGATTGGGACATCCACGTGCTTTTCACCTTTTAACACGCGCTGGTCGGTTCCGCAAATGGCACAGGCATCTACTTTCAATAATACTTCACCATTCCCGGGAACAGGCTTCTGGTACTCTTCCACCATGATATCTCCCGGACTTTTTATTACTGCTGCTTTCATTGTCTTTCTGCTTATTACTTTACTTTTTATACCATCCACTTTCCCTGTTTGGCCGAATCATTGATCAGACCAAAGGATTTCTGAATTCCTGCTTCCCTCAGGGCATTTCCGGTTTGAACATTGATGGCAGGTAATGCCCCTACCGAAGCAAAAAACTCATTTCTTCTCTCCAGCTTGCCAAATTCACTTTCAGCATTTTGTCCGACGTAAGAGAAATCCGCAAATCGACCTAAAAGAGTGTGTCCCACACAGATACGAGCCCCTTCCAAAAACACCTCCTTATAAGGATTCAGCTCAGCCCCCTCCAGATCATCCACAAAAGGAAGCCCTTTCTTATTCATTTCAGTTCCAATATGCAGAGGCATGTTCATGCTTACCGCCGTTTCAACGATCTTCCTCAGCTGATCAGTTTTAATTGCTTTCTGCTCAGGGTCTGCAATATTCCAGTTCCGGTCTGGAATTATATTTAAAGCGGCAGCTCCCTTGGATACTGAAAGCTCCAGCAAGGCCCTTCCTTCCTTCTCTCCTTCACTGCTTCCGTCCAGCCACGACTCCATGGGAATTGCTCCGCATGAGCGTACAAAATCGAAAAAATCCTGAACCGGCGGGAAGGTTTCCCGGGAGGGTTGGACGTATCCAAAACCACCCCTTTTAGCAAATTTTGATCGCACCACATCTTCAAACCTGTGCATGCTTCCAAGCAGTTCTCTGCATGACAGCAAATCCAAATCCAATATCCGGGCCCAATAGACTACCCGCTGGTCTGGCTCTGTAAAAACCTCTGCTGCCTTCTGAATATA
>JAOZLK010000457.1 GCA_029934875.1 Bacteroidales bacterium
TATTACCCCAGGGGGCTCCCCCAAGAAGCAGGTTTGCTGAAACTGAAAGCCCCTCCATACCCTTCCTCCTGGTATTAATATTGATGATCCCCCCCTTGCCCTGGGCGTCATATTTAGCAGTTGGGACCGTAATAAGTTCGATGCTTTCTATGGCATCGGCCGAAAGCTGGGCCAGCAAAACCGAAGGATCCATCAGCGTGGCCTTCCCATTCAGGTAGACCATGAAGTCACTGGTCCCGCGAACCGAAACCACCCCGTCGGGATCCACTGATACCGATGGCAGCTTATTGAGTACGTCGGTGGCTGTTCCCCCTTTAGCCGTTTCGAAGTCAGCCGCCCGGTATACCTTCCTGTCAATCTTAGTGCTAACGGTGGCTGCCATCGCCCTAAGCTCTGCCTCCTCCAGGTCAACGCTCAGCATATTCAGCACAAGCGTGCCCAGTTCTGTCACAGGCGATCCCTGGCTGATCTCCACTGTCCTGGAAGAATCTGTTTCATAACCGATGAAAGATACCACAAGCCGGTAGCGCCCATAGGCCAGCTCATCCATCTGGAATTTTCCCCTGTTGTCCGAAGCAGTTCCGCCCTGGGGAGAGTTGGCTCCTTCCTGGTAAATGGCTACCGTGGCAAAGGGAATGGACTCACCTGATGCCCCGTCCTCTATTCTACCGCTAATACGGCCATTTTGCGCCTCCGCCTGAACCAGGGCCCCGGCGATCATCACAAGAAGCAGTAATAGTTTCTTCGTCATCTTTCATCTTTATCCAACTTATAACAAGATTCCCGGCACAAGGTTGCGGGTATTGATAAAAAAAAATAGTTATTATTGGGATATGAAAACAGCAAAGGGGAAAGTTTCGGTATTTGAAAAAATAGGATACGGCTCAGGGGATTTCGCATCCAACCTGTTCTGGCAAACCTTCATGTATTTTTTGCCCATCTTTTATACCGATGTATTCGGACTGCCCACCAGTGTTGCGGCACTTCTCTTCGGTCTCTCGAGGATTCTGGACGGATTCACCGATCCGCTGATGGGAATGATAGCCGACCGGACCAAAACAAGATGGGGGAAGTTCCGTCCCTATCTTTTATACATCTCGGTACCTTTTGCAGTGATCGGGGTTTTAAGTTTCTCAACCCCCGATTTCAATCTGACCGGCAAGATTGTGTATGCCTTTGTGACCTATAACCTGATGATGATCCTCTATACAGCGATTAACATCCCCTACTCGGCTCTTATGGGGGTTCTTTCACCCGATTCAAAGGAGAGGACCAGCATTTCTTCCTACCGTTTCATTCTTGCCTTTGGGGCCGGATTATTTGTCACCGCCTTCAACAACACCTTTGTTAACTATTTCGGGAAAGGAGATGATGCACTGGGATATAAATATACCATAATGCTTTATGCTGCCCTGACCATCATACTCTTCCTTTTTGCCTTTTTCACCACCAAAGAGCGGGTGGTTCCAAAAAAGAAGGAGAATAACAAGATTAGCGTCGACCTTAAAGACCTGGTTAGCAACAAACCCTGGATTATCCTCCTGCTGGCCGGCATTTTCACCATCTTTTATGTCTCCATCCGCAACGGAGCTATCGCCTATTACTTCAAGTATTATGTGGACATAAGAACCATTGATTTTGACCTCTTCGGAAAATCCTTCAGCTACGATTTCTCTTCGGCCTTTATGGTGCTGGGAACCGTTGCCGGGATCCTGGGAATCACGCTTGTAAAAAGATTTTCGGACCTGGTGGGGAAAAAGCAGGCCTATATGATCCTGATGATCCTCTCCACCCTTTTCACCAGCAGCTTTTTTGTACTGAAGAACGACCAGGTGGTGGCCATGTTTGTACTTCAGATCCTGGCAAGTTTCTTTATGGGCCCAACTTCGGCACTGGTCTGGGCCATGTATGCCGATGTGGCTGACTACTCGGAATGGAAGACCGGGAGAAGGGCCACCGGGCTGGTCTTCTCGGCCTCAACCATGGCCCAGAAATTCGGATGGGCCATGGCCGGAGTAGTCACCATGGCTCTCCTGTCAATGTTTGGCTATGAAGCCAATATGGCACAGTCGCCCGAATCACTCACAGGCATCCGGGCCCTGATCAGCCTGATCCCCTCAGCCGGTAGCATCCTCTGCGCTGTGCTCATTATATTCTATGCCCTGGACGATAAACTCATGGAACGAATTCAGAAGGAGCTTGCAGAGAAATCTTAAATACCTTCTGTTATTGATCCTTTTTGGGACAAGTCAGTGTGACGAGAACAATCCGGATGGTGTTGTTTCCATCCCCGATTCCTCTTTCCTGGATGAGCTCATCCGAAACGGGGTGGACACAAACGGCGATGGTCTGATCAGTCAACAGGAAGCTGAATCAAGCACTGCCCTTTACCTGGCACCGGCAGGCATCAGTGATCTGACAGGAATAGAAGCCTTTGTCAACCTGGACACCCTGGTGGTGGAAGTGAATCCCCTTTCACCACCCGATCTTTCAGAAAACACGGCCCTGGTCTGCCTGGCATTGCGGGGATGTGGTCTGACTGATCTGGATGTTTCAGAAAATGCAAGCCTGAAGAGCCTGGATTTTAGCGGCAACTTGGGCCTGGATAGCAAGCTGACCGGAATTGATCTTTCTGGGAACCCGGAGCTTGAAACACTTATCTGCCCCGGAAATGAACTGACAGATCTTGATTTATCGCACAATCCTCATTTGCTTAAACTCTCCTGCAGTAGAAACCGGATTGCAGATCTGGACCTCTCGTCAAACATTGAGATATACGAACTCCATTGTAAAAACAATTTCCTGAAAAGTCTCGACCTAAGAGCCAATACAGCCCTGGAGCTTATGACAAGCTGTGGAAACCAGCTGGCCAGTATTGACCTGTCCCTGAATACTAGACTGAGATTAATCGGCATTGATAACATGCCCTCGCTCTCCGAGGTCTGTGTCTGGACCACCCCCTTTCCTCCTGAAGGTGTCAGAGTGCTAATGGGCTACAGTCCCAATGCATTTTTCACCACCCAATGCAGCAACTAATCCACTGAAATCGCCTTAAGTGTCTCAAGCTTAGTGGGACCAAAAGAGACGTTTATTCCTCTCTCCCAAATCATTTGCTTCCCTGTAAACCTGAAAGTATAGTCCATCATGTGGGGGGTTTCATAATAGACCACCCTGACCCTGTAACTGTCCGAACTTAGCCAGGCACCACTTACTGCCACCTTTTCAGATATAAACCAGGGATTCTTCAGTGTTCCCTTTTCCCAGCTATCATAAGCAACCTTCAGGCTTTGCTTTGCATCTTTGGAGAAGATGCTGATCACATGAGGGGTGGTCTCAAAATCAAAAGATAAGGACGTAATATCAGAGCCTTCACCCTGTATATCATACTTCCGGCCAAAAATACCCGAGGCCTCAGAAGATTCCCCCTCCCCTTTCACCTTGCTGATTTCCAATCCATTCAACTTCTCTTCCAACAATTTTGCGCCCTCCTCATCGGGAGGAAGCGCGCCCTCTTTCATGGCAGGCAGGAGGTGCTCCCAGGCAAGGTCCATAACCTTTTGCATATCACCGGTACCGGAAGTAATGGCCAGCACCGCGTCCTGCTCCGGCATCACAATACAGTATTGACCAAAGGCACCGTCCCCACGGTAGAGATTATTACGGCAACGCCAGAACTGGTAACCATAGCCCTGATCCCAATCGCTGTTGGGATTACTTCCATTGGAACTTTGCAGTTTAGTGGCCTCTTCTACCCAGCTCTCCGATACAAGTTGTTTCCCTTCCCAAGATCCCTTTTGAAGGTAGAGCTGTCCGAATTTTGAAATATCTTCAGTTGTAATGCTCAGGCCCCAACCCCCGGTATTGATTCCTTCAGGATCGCTTTCCCAGGTGGGATTCTCAATACCCAGGGGTTCAAAAAGCCTGGGTGTAAGGTAATCGAGCAAAGTCTCTCCGCTTACCTTCTGAATGATTGCCGACAGCATATAGGTGGCAAAGCTATTGTACACAAAATGTGTTCCCGGTTTAAAGGGAACTTCATGGGCCAGAAAAGCTTTTGCCCAAGGCTCCCCCTGAATCATTCGCCTGTCGGGCTCCTGCTGGTGACCTGTATTCATTCTCAAAAGGTCCCTGATGCGCATGGACTTCAGGTTTTCACCGGGTTCAGCTGGCGCATCCTCAGGAAAAAAGGAGATCACCGGATCATCCAGGCTGACCAGTCCCTCATCCACAGCAATCCCAATGGCGGTGGAAGTAAAACTCTT
>JAOZLK010000054.1:0-255 GCA_029934875.1 Bacteroidales bacterium
TGTGCTCATCGGAAGCACAGAACTGGTGATGGTCTGGATCCATAAATATTGCAAACCGCTCTACCATCGCATGGTGGGGAGGGTTGAAGCAAACTAATTTCACATTCCATTGATCTGATGCCTGTTCGAATCGACAAATACCTCTGGGCCGTAAGAATCTTTAAGACCAGGGCCCTGGCCGCCGAAGCCTGTAAAAAGGGGAAGGTGATTGTGGATGAAATCCCTGCCAAGCCCTCCCGGAACATCAGTTCCGGT
>JAOZLK010000054.1:265-13224 GCA_029934875.1 Bacteroidales bacterium
GTAATCAAAGTGAGAAAAATGCCGGTGATTTACTCATACAGGGTAAAGGAGCCCATCGAAAAACGGGTGGGTGCAAAGATTGTGCACAATCATGTGGAAGACATCACTCCCCAGGAGGAACTGGACAAACTGGTGATGCAGGATGATTTTTATGTTAAGCGTGACCGCGGTACCGGTCGTCCTACCAAAAAAGAACGGCGCTTACTGGACGATCTTAATGAATAAGCTTACTTAATGAACAAGCCTATTGAGAGATAGCCTCCCTGGTCATTTCAATGATCTCTTCCCTCAGCTTTACCATCTCTTCAACAGCAGCATCACCACGCCTCAGGCGCCTGGCGAACCAGCTGCCACGAACTGTCTTTTTCCAGTAGAAGTACCAGCGCAGGGCAAACTTCCCCAGTGGGAAGAGGGTGGCCAGAAATACAAGCGCGATCCACCAGGGTCCTGTGAATATCAACACCAGGAGGGTCATTATAAAATACCAGAGTGGAAAGAGCACCAGGACTCCAAGTCCGATTTTCACCGATGAATGAAACTGACGATCCTTGAGGTTTCGTACCATGGGAACAGGCAGCCAGTATGGCAAAATATTGGTCAGGTAACCATAAAGAAATAGTGGGAAAGTCAGGATCAAACCCAGATGTCGAACCAGGCTCTTCATGGCTCCGATTCCCTTATCACGCACTACCCAGTCACGAATATTAAGTTCCTTCAGGCTTGAGGTATACTTTTCAACCTTCTCTGCCAGGGGCTTCATCTTTGAAGGAGCCTTATCCTCTTCAGCCTCAAGGGCGATCAGGGCATCAAGCCTTGCGATCATTTCCTTGTCGGCCCTGAAACGGTCATGCAAAAGTGATCCTTCCATACCAATCTCGGCACGCATGCTATCGTTGAATATCTCGCGCAAGGACATCACCACCTCGTAATACTCGTCTGTTTTGATGTCGATCATCAAGGGCTTCAGGTTCTCGATCAGGTCCTTTTTGGCAGCATTCAATGCACGGGGTGCAGCCTCCTGGTACTGCTCCCAGTAGTCAGACATCTCCATGGGCTCCCCGAAATTCAGGAAGAGGGATGCATTCTGCTTCACATAATCGCTCATATCAATTCCTACAGGAATGATTTTTACAAAAGGTTCAGTTCCATGATCCTCCTGGGCCGTGAAAGCAATCCGGAAAATCCCCTTTCCAAAAGCCCTGAGCTTGCGCTGGTGACCATGATTTCCTTCGGGCATCACACACATATGGTGATGGTGCTTCAGAACGTCTACAGAGATGTCGAAAATATCCTCATTCTTTCCAAGCTCGGCAGCCCCGTCACGCTGGCGGAAGACTGGCAGAACCTTCAGACTGTTGATAAAGAAGGCCGCGAAACGCGATTTGAATATATCGGCACGGGCCAGGAAGACCACATCCTGGGGAGAGGCGTAAAGCACGATCAGCGCATCCATCAGGGCATTCTGATGATTGGGAGCAAAAATTACAGGCTGTCCTTTTGGAATGTTCTCCAATCCTTTAACCTGCACCTTTCCGTAGAAGTGAAAAAAGAAAATCCTCACATAAGGATAGATGTTGTAATAAATGAAATTCCGCTTGTGGATCGCCCGGTTGGCACCCCGCACTTTTCTTCTCGCCATCTGATTTAAGTCATTTATCCCTGAGGGGATTGTTCTGTCCCGGCAAAGATAGATTTTTTCTACAAAACCCATTTATTCATCTATCTTTGCACCCCATATGAAAAATGTGAAAGAATTGGATAAAAAATACATATGTGGCATCCAGCAAATAGGTGTGGGTGTAAAGAATTTTCATGAAGCATGGAAGTGGTACATTCCCAATTTCGGGATGGATATAAGGATGTTTGAGGAGCGGGCCATGGCCGAGTACATGCTCCCTTACACCAACAATAAACCGCTGGAAAGGCATGCCTGCCTGGCCATCAACTTGCAGGGAGGCGGCGGATTTGAGATCTGGCAGCACACCCAGCATACCCCCACAGCTCCTTCTTTTGACTTGCAGATTGGTGACCTGGGAATTTTTGCAGGCAAGATAAAGTCGCCCGATGTGAAGGCGGCATACGAACACCTGTCCAAAACTTCGACACTACTTACTGAGATCACCAAGGACCCTTCGGGAAGGGATAATTTCTATATAATGGACCCTTTTAACAACACATGGCAGATTGTGGAAGAGGGCTCCATGTTTATGAAAAAATACAAGAAGCCTACCGGCGGTTCTTATGGAGCCGTGATCGGGACCTCTAATCCTGAAAAGGCCATGAAACTCTACAGCGATATCCTTGGATACGATAAGGTAGTGTATGATAAGGAGGGCAGCTTCCCCGACCTGAAGGGAATCCCCGGTGGAGAAGGCAAATTCAGACGGGTATTACTCCAGCATAGCGAGGCACGCAAAGGACCTTTTTCCAAACTTTTCGGCCCCACCGAAATCGAACTGGTGATGACCCTTGGGCGCATGCCTAAGAAGATCTACCAGGATCGCCTCTGGGGCGACCTTGGCTTCATCCATCTCTGCTTCGACATCCTGGGAATGAAGACCCTGAAGGAAGAATGTGAAACAAAGGGCTTCCCCTTTACTGTGGATTCGGACATACATCCCTCGGGCAAACCCTTCGACATGGGCGTGGCTGCAGGACACTTCTCCTATATTGAGGACCCGGATGGAACACTTATCGAGTTCGTTGAGACCCACAAGATCCCGGTCTCCAAAAGAATGGGATGGTACATCGACCTCTGGAAACGGAAGGACGTGACCGCTTCCCTGCCTGAGCGCATCCTGAAAATGGTCAGGTTCATGAAAGTGAACCCTGCGAAACTGCAGGGATAGGAAAAGCCTCGAAATGAATATCAGCACTTTCCAGGAAAAAATCCTTGAGTTTATACGGGGCATTAACCAGCGCAGGCTGATTTTGGGCCTCAGCCTGGTTATCGGACTCCTGTCGGGCCTGGCCGCCATCCTCTTGAAGAACCTCACACACTTTGTGGAGCACAAATCCATTTCACTTTTACTGGGTGATTCGTCGGAACTCTCCTTCCTGCTTCCACTTGCCGGAGTCTTCATTACCATGGTATTTGTGAAGTACCTGGTGAAACAGGACATAGGTCATGGAGTAAGCAAAATTCTTTTCTCCATATCCAAGCGCAAAGGGCACATGAAAGTGCACAATACCTGGTCGAGCATGCTGGCCAGTTCGCTTACAGTTGGATTGGGCGGATCGGTCGGACTTGAGGCCCCCATCGTGCTCACCGGATCATCCATTGGCTCCAACATCGGCCGTTTGCTGAAACTCAATTATAAAACCGTGGTCCTACTGATTGGTTGTGGGGCCGCAGGGGCCATATCCGGAATTTTCAAGGCCCCCATTGCTGCCCTGATCTTTGCTTTCGAGGTCCTGATGCTTGATCTCACCACATGGTCCATCGTGCCCCTGCTGATTGCATCGGTCACAGCTGCCATTGTCTCCTCGTTCCTGCTGGGCGAGGAGGTGGTTTTTTCCTTCACCATCAGCGAGCCCTTCGCCATGGAGAGCCTTCCATTTTATCTCTTACTGGGCGTCTTTACCGGCCTGGTCTCCCTCTATTTCACACGAACGAGCATGTGGGTGGAAGGCAGCATGGGAAAGATAAAGAACGACCTTGCGAGAACCCTTGTGGGGGGATTTTTGCTCTGCCTGCTGATCTTCCTGATGCCCCACCTTTTCGGGGAAGGCTACACTACCCTGACAACCCTCCTTAGCGGTCAGTCGGATGCCTTATTTAACAGGACTCTTTTTGAAGGAATTATAGAGAACAATTCCTATTTCATCGTGGTGTTTTTCCTGATGCTGATTATTTTCAAGGTGATCGCCATGGCACTCACCACCGGAAGCGGCGGTGTGGGAGGCATCTTTGCCCCTGCCCTCTTTGTGGGCGGTATGGCCGGGGCCACCCTTTCAAAGGCCGTCAACCTCTTTACCCCTGCAGGAATCTCGGAAAATAACTTTGCACTTGTGGGTATGGCCGGGGTGATGGCCGGGGTGATGCATGCCCCGCTTACAGCCATCTTCCTTATTGCCGAGATCACGGGGGGCTACACGCTCTTCATTCCCCTGATTGTCACAGCTACCCTGTCCTATGTTACGATCCTGGCTTTCGAACGACAATCCATCTACACCATGCGACTGGCCAAGCGTGGCGAACTGATGACCCACCACAAGGATAAGAATGTACTGGTGATGCTTTCGGTGGAAGATGTGCTGGAGAAGGACTTCAAAAAAGTCGGCGGGGATGGTCACCTGGGCGACCTGGTAAAGGCAATCTCCAAATCAAAACGCAACCTCTTCCCCGTAGTCAACGACGACAAGGAACTACTGGGAATCATCTCGCTGGACGATGTGCGCGATATCATTTTCCACACCGAACTCTACGAAAAAACCACCATCAACGAAATCATGCACCTGCCCCCGGCCATCATCCGAAATGATGAAAAAATGGAGCGGGTACTGGAGATGTTTGAAGAGACCGGTGCCTGGAATCTGCCGGTAACCAAGGACGGAAAATACCTGGGCTTCATCTCCCGCTCCAAGATCTTCTCCTCCTACCGCAAGTTGCTCAGGGAGTTTTCGGACGATTAAAACGTTTTCTTGAGCTTCTTCAAACTGAGATGATAGGCTTGCAGGTAGGTTTCAGAATCTACCACGGGAGTTTATCCGGATCGTCCAGGTCAAAATTTTCGGGATTAAAATCTTTGAAGAGCTTATCAGAGATTTCATCGGGAAAGTCACCAATCCGGCGATCAAAGTATGCTTCGAGGTCCTTTTCATACGTATCCTCATTGAGCGCAAAGGTTGATTGATAGAGCTTTTTGCGTGCAGGATCGAAGGGGGAAATCTCGGGCCAGTCAAAAACAAAAGTATTCTCCCACAAATGATAATCAGACATATGCTCGTAGCTCAATTCAAGTGCCTGGATATTCAAAAGCATCTTCAGGTACCATTTTTCTCCAATCAGTCCACTCTCCTTCAAAAAGTAATACGCATATTTCAATCCAAAAACCCTGCCGAACATATCCAGTTCATTGCTTCCAAAATGATCGTCGAAGTGATCGAAAAAATGGGCACTAAGGTCATCGAATCCAATGTAGAAGAATGCTTCCGGAACCTTTTTTTTCCCAAACAGGCCTCCACCCATGAGCATGTTCCACCACAGATCGGCTAGCACAAAAGGATTCCCAAATTTCACCTTCATAAAAACAAGGAAATGAATATTCAACTTCAGCATAAGGTCCGCTCTCCTCCCCCCCTTCATCAATCCCAAAACCTCGTCCCTGTTTAAGGGAGTCTGCAGGGTTTTAACGATCATTCTGAATCTTTTATCCTCTGTATCAATTCCAAACGATTCCACCTTGTTTTGAAGCTCCTCCCAGCTGACTTTCTCTCCCTTCCTGTACCGAATCCAGGCATCCTCCAGGGCATTGAGGTAGAGCGCTATGCTAAAAGGGGCATGGGCTGGCGCCAATAAGGCTTCCGAATTCTTCATGGGTTCCCATATATCTCTGGCCAGGTCAATCGCAAGCTGAGTGTGGCCCCGAAAGAGCAGGAGAAAGAAAGCAACGGAAGTCACACCTCCCTCACCTGCCACCGGGTCCGTTCTGATATAGTGCAGGCGCTTTTTAACCCTTTTCAGATTTCCTTTTGAGAAGTAATAAGCAATCAGATCCCTTTCTGTAGTATCATAAGACGCTTCATATACTCCGGGAAAGTTCTCCGAAAACATGGTAATCAGATCCTCCTGATCCTCGGGCCTGTCGAGAAATATAAGCTCCTTACCCACATCGTTGATCATATCCAGGATCTCCTCATCCATATCGGGTCGATTGCCGATCAGATCTTCAATCATCGCAATTTTATCATCGGGGTCCTGATACATAAAATGCTCATAAATAGCATCGGGATCCTCGTCGTCCCAATGAGATTCTTCCCAGGGGGATTCGCCCCAATCGGACTCATCCCAATCGGACTCATCCTTTGAGGGTGCGGCCTTAGCTCCCAGGTGTTCACTCAAACTCAGGATGAACTCATCCATCAAGGGCATCTGTTTTACTCCCAGCACACGACACCCGGCTCTCAGGAGAAAGGAATGGCTCAGTTTGTACAGAATATCGGACCGGATTTCGAACCTGGATGGCCGGTAGCCCAGTTTCAGAACCTCATCCAGCACCTTCTCGGGAACCTTCTCATACATTTGCTGAAGGTCAGGCAGGGGCGGGATCATTTCCATACCCAGCATCATGCCGCTATTCTTATCAGCCAGCAGCAGTCCAAAGGGAAAGTAGCCTCTTTTTCCCTTTTCCTGAACAGGCGCCGGAAGCAGGGCCAGTTCCATTTGCACGACGGTGCGGCTCTCGGGTAACTTGAAAACAGCCTCTACTTTTGAGTCTTTGACTTTCGGATTATACTCAGGTATGTGATCAAGTTCAGTCAGGGGAACATAGGTATCGGCCCATTCTGCATGGTCCTTCATCTCCACTTGCTCCCTTACCAGTATTGAGTCGTAAGTCTCATGCTCCTCATACAGGAAATCGCAGCCCGTTTCGGTTCGTCGAATCACCTCCACTGCCTGTTTCAGTACAATCTGTACATCGGAAAGCGCCTCCCCCTGTGGGAGCACAGGGAGAAATCCCGGCTCGAATATTCCAAGCGAGGGCCAGTTTCCAGCACCCCTGAATGTGAGTCCCGAAGATTTGACAGAGGCCAGTTGTTCAGGGCTTAGATCCTCGCGATCGGTAAAAGAAAGCATAAAGTGCGGAACCGTCAGAATGGTCTCCGGAGGAAGCCCATTTCCCTGATCCTGAATATTGTTAAATCCTGCAAGTCCCTCCAGGCCCCTGTAAGCCGAAATCGCGGTAAACTCTCCAAGCTTGCCCATCACAGAGATGAAATAGATCTGTCCGCTTTCCGGAATTCGCACTCCGAAAATATCCACCTCTTCCATGCGGTCCCATGGGGCCATCTCCCTGATCTCAGCGGCCTGTGTGTAAATTTCTTTATACTCGTTCATTGCAACTTCATTTTGTGGGATACTTTATTAAAAAACATTAACTCCCTTGAAAGCGAAGCGCGCCCTCAGTTGATTCTGTAAAAGCATTACAGCTTTCCAGGTAAATCTGCATTTTGTCCATATCTTCACCCTGAACTGTCAGGCTAAAGTCTGCCACACGGTCAAGCATCCTTATAAATGCTGTAGCCTGTGAACGTCGCGTAAGTTTACGCAGCGCTCCCAGGTAGTCCTCCCTGTATACCGTGGGAATCATGATCCTTGCATGGTCTGCCGCCACCAATTCGGCATTCATCATGATCCTGGCAATACGGCCATTCCCATCCTTAAATGGATGCACCTCACTGACCATGAACAACATGTAGATAGCCCTCTTAAATGGATTGCTCAATGCCTGGTAAATTTCAAAACCCCTGGTAAGGGTTCCTGCCACCAACTCCCAATCCACGAACAATGTATTACCAGCCTTGTTATTTTGTACTTTGAACAATCCGGGCTGTTGATTGCTCCTGGCTCCCAGCAATACCCTGTGCCGCTCTTTCAATAGAGAAAGCAGTTCTCCGGTGGATTGAGGTAAAACAGACATCTGCTCCCTGCTTGAAACAAGCTGGTAAGTGCCCAGGATATCATGAGAATCCTCATCCCTGGCTGGCAGAGGGCGATTGGTTTCAACAATCTGCCTGGCCTCATCAATTTCAAATACAGTGCCTTCAATGTAATTGGAAAAATAGCTTTCAAAAAAAGCGAAATTTCTGAATGCTTTAGAACTGGTATTATGATCCTTTCGCAGGGGAAAATGGCTGGACTCTAACTCCCTGAATAAATCCTGAAACAGATGCACCCTCTCTGGATCATAGGGCAATCCAAGTGCCCTTGCTGCACCCAGGGGAGTATTCAACACCCGTACATCCCGTGTGGAAAGCAATGCTCCAATTATAAGTTCAAGCCGTTTGAATGCCCTATCCATATTCAACTCCCGGGCAAGGTCTGCAGCTGTTTCCCTCAATTGCTTAATCTCTTCCTCACCCTGAATCCGGATCATTTGCTCCAGCTTCTCTTCCACCCTGGGAAGCGCTATGGATCGTGATGTAGGTCCGGGTGTGCCCAATGTTTGCAAATTCTCCAGAAAAGCCCTGGCTTGCTGAGAAACTCTAAGGTTTCCGTAAAAGATGCGGTCGTTATCTGTGGGACCAGGTCCCTCAATAAAGCGCAGGGAAATCCCCGGAATAGAAACCTTGCGAGTGTAAGTATGGGTCAGGAAAATATGTCCGGCCGAAGTGGGCTCAAATTCAAATGCGGAGCGGTGACTCAATAAAGCCCCCGGGTAAAGCAATGCGATCACCTCAAAAAGGTTGCGCCTGATAATAGTTTCAGCTGATTCCTTAAAAATGGGAGAATAAAGACGCGGGGCAATTTTCCTGATTCTACCCTGTTTTTTTAAAAGGGATATTTGGCGATTCAGCTTCTTATCAGACGAACCAACCAGGACTTCTTTCAAAAGAAATGAAGGATTTTTTTCCATTGTCTCCCATGCCTATCACAAAAATGGGGATTTTTTTCCAAATTTCTTATCTGTTTGGGGATTTTTTTCCATATTAATATATTTCCTATACAATGGACCCGAAACAGTTGAAACGGGAGCCTGGGTCATGTTTTACAGATTTTCAATGAAAAGCAGCGGAGCTGCCAGGAAAGGATCCTATGGCTTAATTATCAGGTCTCACCCCTGTTTCAAGTGTAAGCGATATTTACCAACTGACAAGTGAGGCTTATTTTGAAATTGAGGATGATGCCAATCGTGAAACAAGGATATTGATTTCAACGCCGGAATAAAACGTTACCACCAAATTGAACATTATGATACCACCATTCTGTGTTGCTGATTTGGTGCAGGTTTCCAGGGTGGTGTTTTTTCATGTTTCCCGTATAGGTCATTCTTGCTACTGGAGAGATTTTTCCGAATTCTCTCCTTTTCAGGTAGAGAAATCTCCTGTCTGGTTTCTTTTGGTATACCTGTTTTTGCCAGTTCACTCAAAGTTTATTCGGTTTTGAAATTTGTTGCAACATCACCTGCATAGCACCTTCCCTGACAAAACAATCACGATTTCCATGAGCGTAGTAGGTATAAAACCTGTCTTCTTTTGAAACTTCTTCAGAAAGATATTCAGCAAGAATGTCATACTTCCAGGACTCCTGGGTCAATTTCGATGACAATTTAATATTCCTGATAAACCAGTCTAAATCATCATCATCCACTGTAGTAACGACTGATGCTATTGAACCTGTATCTGTGTTATAAAAATGAAACGAAATTACCTTCGTCTTTCGGCACAACTTCAGGAATTTCTTCACTTTTGAATCTCTGGGATTCAGGTGAAGTTTTAAGCTTTTATCAGGATATCCTACAAAAACAATCACGATTTGAATTGCATATATCAGCATGCCACTATTTAACATCCTGTAGTTAGTAGCTGTTTCAGGAGGTGGTGAAGATCCTAAATTGTAATGATTAATATCTTGATTTGAACATGCAATTAACAGACTGCCGGTCTCAACATTATTAACAAGGACTGAACATGGTAATGCATGACTTTCCGGGATCTTCTCCAGATTTTCAATTAAGCCCAAAGGGTAACTGATCTCTATTCCCTGGTCTAAATTCTTCATTTGTCTAAAATGTGATTTCAAATTTACAGGTCATCAAAGGGTAATCTGAATTGTGTGTTATCTGGTTTGCGTTTCTTCGCAGGCTCTTTCTTACTTGCATTTTCAATTTCTTTATCCATCTGGTTATCAGACTGATCCGCGCCGGAATCGCCAAGCTCATCGCCAAGCTCATCATCATGCTCCTCGTCATATTCCTCGTCATATTCATCATCGTCCCAATCATCCCAATCATGCAATCGGTTCTTTTCCCTGATCTCCCTATGGTATTCTTCGAGGAATTTATCTCTTTCCTTCCAGGTCGGGACCTTCACTTCATCCAACTGCATCATGTCGTACACATTGATCCACCGTTCATTTGCCCAAACGGCCAGATCGGGATTGATCTCGTAGTATCCCCTGCAAAGCCGCTTAAAAAGCTTTTTGTTATAAGGGTTATTGCTGTCGATCTCATGCTTTGAAAGGTTGGACGAAAGGTAAGTGCGCTTTTTTCTGAATTCAGGCAGGAATGTTTCCGGGTAATTATTTACAATTCGCTCGAGATCACTGGCCTGTACACCCTTGTCTGTCAGAAAAAAATCACCACATTCACCAATGATACTGTCCTGAAGTGCAATAAAGAAATTCAACAGGAAGTATTCGATCTTTTGGTTGCCAATTTTTATCATCCGGTCGTCGACCATGATCTTGATATGGTCGGTAACCAGATCGTTCAGGAACGGATGCAGGGTTTGATCGGTTTTCCGATCAACATAGGATCGATCCAGTGCAATCTGCAATGGAATTGTTCCCATGTTGTCAAAAAGCGAAGGATTGGCCCCACACTGAATAAGAAGATCCAGGATTTTTCTGCTTCTCAAATCCACTGCAATATGCAGCGGTGTCCTGTTGAACCTGTCGCGGTAATCCACACCATATTGCCTGATATTTTTCTCCACCGCACTGACATTGTCCTTCTCATATTGAGCGAAGTACTTTCGGCGTACCGATTTCCTTTCTGACTCATAGCGATCGGCTTTTCTGTATTTCAGTTTTGACAGGCTGTCAATGGTTTTTAAATCACTGTATATAAGAGAATAGTGAAACAGTTGGTCCTTGGCTTTCTTATTGAAAAGATCCGGATCGAGGGCCTCATTCTTCAGTTCATCCACCCTGTCTGGTGTAAGGGGTTTCCATTCAGGCTCGTGTACTTCCAGAATAGATTTCCGGATCTCTTCAGCCTGCTCTTTCTTACCCTGCATTTCAAGTTTCCGGGCTTCATCCTTCCACTCATCCATGGAGGATACTTCTTCCTTCATGCTGACTGTATCCCTGGTTTTCGCCAAACCCAAAAGTCCGAGAATCTCATGCTTTTCGGAGGCTTCCAGTATGTAAAGATTTCTGATGGCCCGTGTGATTGCCACATAAAGCGAGTTGATAAATATTTTATAGGCTTCAGGGGATTTATCAGACTTATCTTTTCCCCTTGAGTATTCAAGCGCATCGTCCCGGATCTGGTCTGCACTTACTCCATTTGAGATCTCCCGAAACTCTTTGCTATTGCCGCTTACAAAGTTCAGAATAATAATATTCCGGTATTCAAGGCCTTTGGCTTCCTGGATAGAAAAAATCAGGGGTGTTTTAAATATCCTCTTCGCTTTGTGTTTGTCTTCCGGTTTCATCACCAGTACAGCATATTGTGTGGAACGCATGGTGCTGTCATTCAGCTGCTGTCTGATCTTAGTACTGTCAGTCAGCAGTTGAACCTCTCCATCGGTGTCTGCAACCGATTCCACCAGGTAGGTGCTTTCCCTGTCAATAGACCCGAAACGTGCATTTTTAATCTTCAGAAGTTTATTGGCAATGTCGGTGATGCCAGGTGAATTCCTGTAGTTGGACCTGAGCACCTGTATCTCGTTGCCGGTGAGTTTCTGCGTATAGAACATGGATTTCACATTTGTCCATGAGAAAAAATTCGGATGGACATTCTGGTTTGAGTCACCACAGAGGATAAAACTATCCTCATTTTTCAGGGATTTCAGCAGGATATACAACTGGATATTGGTAAAATCCTGTACTTCATCGATTACTATGAAGTCATATCTGGGCTTACAGTATTCCAGCCATTGGTAACTGACCATGTTCAGGTCATACATTTCGTTCTCCCTGAGAAACTCAAGATACTTTTGGAATGCGGAGTACACTTTTTTGCGTTCATCCGACAGAAAGATCGATTGTTTGACACCCAGGCCCTGGTAGTCAACCGGGTCCAGGTACGCTTTGGTGATATCCTTCCCGGTCAGCACCCCCCGGAACTCTTCGAATAATTTATGTGTATCCCTGATACCAAATGACTGGCTACGGGCTTGCAGCCATTGTTCAAAGATCTGAAAATCAAGTTCACGCCCCTTAATGATCCGGAGGGTTTCAAGAAATTCCTTGTAGGAAAGAAAATCTATTTCCTGCTTGTGGTTTTCATAATGATTGGCATAATAGAGCGAGGCCGAGTTCTCCACAAGAAAGGGCGAAAGCGTCACATACAACACCTCACCCTTGAGGGTTTTTAGCTTCTCCAGGGTCAGCGCTGTCTTGCCACTCCCTGCCGATCCGATGATAATCACAGGGGGCTTTAGCCTGAAGAGCCTCTCCTGTTCCTGATCAAAGGAGATGACTTTATCGAGTAGATGAAAATGAACTGAACGTGGATTTGCATAAATCAGTTCCTCACGATTTTGCCCATCAATCTCATCAACTGACCGGAGGATTTCCAGCTTGCTTTCATCAATTTTAGCCCCACGAAGGAAACGGGACTTTTCATAGGCATGATTGTATATTACCTCAAGCAGTAAGAGGTAATACTGGTCTTTATACCATGCAAATTTGAAAAGCAACCTGTTCTCATAATCCAGTTTTGCCCTGTAATACCCATTGGCAATCATTTTTTTCACTTCTGCCGAAGAGAAATCCCCCGCCTTGAGAAATCCGACAGTCTTCTCAAACTGCTTTTTTACTTTACTGAAGTCTAATCCCCTGTAATAAAGAATATTCATGTGTTGTTTCAAAGATATGAATAATATACATCCAACTATTGTATTCAGGGAATTATCGTATATTTACTTTGTATAATCAGGATATTTAAAAGTTATACTTTGATTTATCATGTATTTAAGGAAGCAAACATTTGATGGAATTGGCAAAGAGAGTACGTTTCTATGGGGAGCCAGACAAACTGGTAAAAGCACATTGCTTAAAACCCTGT
>JAOZLK010000458.1 GCA_029934875.1 Bacteroidales bacterium
ATTACCTGAACTATCTCTCCTTCAACAACCTTTTCATGACCCGGAATTTTTCCATGTCGGACGCCCATGTCCATTCGAGCACCGTGGATATGACCTTCAACCAAGCTTTTGACACCACAGCTCTGAGGCAGGAAGATTTCAGGGTATTCTGGAAGGACAGGGAGTTGGAGGTCAACAATATGGCAGTGGTTTTGGATTCAAATATTATCAGGCTCACGGTAAATGGCACTGAAGAGATTCTCTCAGAATACCCCGATCAGGATTTGAACCTTGACAATCCAGAAGATGGCCTGGCTTTTGACAGAGATGAATTCATATCGAAACATCTGAGTTTTGAAATTGTCAACATGACAGACCTGAACGGGAATCCACTTGAGAGGGCCGGATTCAGGGAGTATTACCAATACAGAGAACTCTTTGTCAGGGACTTTCAAACCGAAAATACTTTGATTTCAAATAACCTCATCGATCAGCAAAAGCCAGTTTTCGGGACAAGGATATTTGGTGAAATGAGCACAGATACCTCCTGGATCAATACCCCCCTTATTGCTGATAATTTCGACTCAGAATTGGTCTACCTCGAGAATGAGGCTCATCGCAATGGGATAAGGAATTTGTTAAGCCGGAATGAGAAGACCGTCAATGAGATGGTCTATCTGCATACCGACCGGGAAGTATATGCCCCTGCCGACACCCTTTGGTTCAAGGCCTATATCCGTGAAACGGAAAAGCTGGATACAAGCTCCCTTAGCCAGACCCTTTTTGTAAAAATAGTAAATGAAGGGGGAGGGAAAATTGAACAGGCGCGCTATTTGATCGAGCATTCAAATGCAAAGGGTCAATTCATCCTGGATCATGAACTTGAGGAGGGAGTTTACTACATCACTGCATATACTTCCTGGATGCAAAACTTCGATATCGATCAGCTGAGAGTGAAAAAAATCCTGGTCCGAAAGGAACGCAGGCCTCAATTGCAGATGGAACTGGTACTGGACAGGAGTTTTTACTTCACCGGGGATACCATCCGGGCAGTGGTTCATTGCTATGATGAACAGAACCGGGATGTGGAAAATGTCAGATACATGTATAGTGTGGAGGCCGGCAAAAAAAACAAACTAAGCACCGGTCGTGCCAGAACCACGGAAACTCAGCAGGATACCCTTAAATTTGTCATACCCGAGCAGGCTTCTGAACGCCCCTCCTTCAGTATAATGGGAACACATAAGGGGCAGGTCATTGATACCCTGTACAGGCTTCCTGTTATCAGGGATATCCATATTGATTTCTTCCCGGAAGGCGGGCACTCTATCAAGGGCCTGGAATCGAAAGTTGCTTTCAAGGCACAGACCCTTCAGGGAGATCCCATTCATATCCAGGGTGAAATTATTGACCGGAAGGGTAAGCAGATCAAAATAATAGCTTCTGAACACGATGGGATGGGGGCCTTCACAATCACACCATCCCGTAACCAGCCGCTGTTCATGAAAGTGAGCGATCCTCCTGGATTTGACTCACTCTATTCGCTTCCTCCTGGCCTGGAGCATGGCTGGCAAATGGGTGGAAAAGTGGAAGCTAATGAAATCATACTCGAGATACAGCGACAGGATACTCCTGGTGACCTGGCACTCATTACCCTGATGGTTCGGGGGCAGATCTCTCACTTTCAACAAATTCAGCTTAGAAAAAATAAAAAGATAACTATACCCCTGGATGACCTTCCCACAGGATTAGGGGTAGTCACACTTTTTGACCATAACATGGACCCCCGTGCTGAAAGACTATTCTATATAAATCCTACCGGGGAGCCTGAGGTGCAAATGGAGACCAGCCATCGCAGCTATGTGCCCAGGGATAAAGTCAGACTCGAAATCGATATTAGTGCAGATCTGTCTGAAAGCCTGACCGGAAGCTATTCATTGTCGGTGGTTGACGATCAGCTGGGTTATACAGATTTCATACGGGAACCCAACATCCGCTCAACTTTCCTCCTGTCTCCCGAAATCAAGGGAAATATTCATAATCCCAATTATTATATGGATATGCATAAGCCCGGGGTCCGTTCTGATCTGGATCTTCTTTTGATGTCCCAGGGATGGCGAAACTACTCCTACCTCAAGGACATTAACTGGGAGCAGCAGATGCAAAAACCCAGGGACCAGGAAATCATTTCCGGGACCCTATTCAGGCAACCCTTCGCTAAGGAGGCGGAGACATCAGCCGGGTATATAAATGTTTTTTACGGAGGAACTTCAGTAAAGATCCCTGTGAATGAAAATGGCCGCTTTGCCTTTACACCTGAATATGATCTGAAATATAATTCCGGGATATTAATCTCTGGAGAATCCGATCCACCCTCCCCCTATATCTTTCTCATGGTGGATGAGCCATTATTCAAGAAGAACCTGGCCGATTACCTGCATGTACTTTCAGACAGCATGAGAGAAGCTACAAATATCCCCTTGCTGCCCTACAGGTCCATCAGCGACCAGTTTTCGCTCGGTCTCACCTACTTTCAATGGATCGAAGAGGTAGAGATTGTGAAAACCAGGAAGCACACGGATGATAAGGCATATGATACTATTCTGGAGGATTTCATTGTGATGAATAAAAGAGAGTCGGGGCCTGAGGATATTGAAGGGGCCATCGATCTGATCGGGATTCTTTACAACATGGGAGTACCCATCGAATATCAACAGGATAGTGACATAATAATGCACCTGGGCTACCCACGAGCACCCATTACCTTTGTGGTTGATGGATCAATTTATGGGACTAAATTTAGCTTCGTGGAAAATTTTGTCCCGGCTAGTATTGACAAAGTTTTCCTGGTTACAGGAGTTGAAACCAGTTATTATGGTCCAAACATGACCGAGGCGGTGGTCTCCATCAAATTAAAGACCTTTGACTCCAATGAGGGCTTTTACGATCCTTACATTAGCAAATATAGTATTCCAAGATTTGAGCCCTCAAAGGAATTTTACAAACCCTTGTACAACTCGGAAGAGAAAAGAAAATCCCAGATCCCCGATTTGCGCAAAACCATTCACTGGGACCCTGATCTTAAGATCGGTGCAGATGGAAGTAGCACTGTGGAATTTTATAATGGCGACCGGTATACAAAGGTTAAATGCGTCCTCGAAGGAATCACTCATGAGGGTGTTCCCGTTTACCAGGAATACTACTACAATGTATCCCTGTCACGAGATTAAAGAAGTCCGGATTCTCACTTAGCCTTATACTGCATCTGTCTCTTCAGCTTCCCGCCTTGCCTGGAGCTCCTTTTCCATGGTCAGACAGGTTTTGTGATCAATGCTGTAGAAAAAGAGAAGAATGGCGCAGGACATATAGAGTACTCCGGGGATGACTGAAATCATCAGCTTCATCCCAACAATGGCGCTAGCTGTCTGCTCCACATTTGGCACAAACTTGAAGATGGCCAGGAGCCATCCTGCCAGTGCACCACCTAATCCCCATCCAGCTTTCTGGGCAAAGGTAGCTGCCGAAAAAACCAGTCCTGTGGATCGCCTGCCTGTTTTCCATTCCGAATAGTCGGCCGTGTCAGCCAGCATGGTCCAGATCAGTGGCACTGCCGGAGCATAGGCCATTTTTGCCAGGATGTTGAAAAGGTAAATGAGCTTAATATCACCAACCCCCGGAAGGTAAAGCAGCATAAAGAAGATGCCCGACAAAATGGAAGAAGCCAAAAATACATTCCGCTTGCCAAAGCGTTTTGCAAGTGGCTTGGAGAAGGGAATCACCACAATCAGTGCAATGGTTCCGATTACATTAAAAAGCTGAACTCCTGATTCCTTCCCGATATAATATTTGAAATAATAGGCCACCGAAAGGTTTTGCATGGCAAACATGACAAAGGAGATGATTCCCACAAAGAAGAGAATCACCCAGGGCCTGTTTTTCCAGAGATTTTTAAAATCCTCTTTCACGGATTCTTTCTGGGCTTTGGGGGGATGTACCCGTTCCTTCGTACTACTGAAGGTGATCATAAAAAGCACGAAACTGATGATGGAAAACAGGATCAAGGTAAGCTGGTAGCCCTTGGCCTGGTCGCCTTTTCCGAAGTGGGTTGCCAGCGTAAGTGCCGTTCCCGATACAATGAGCTGTCCTATAAAGGCAAAAACAAAACGATAGGAGTTCAGTCCGGCCCGTTCATAGGAATCTGAAGTCATCACCGCACCCAGCGATGAATAGGGAAGATTGATGGCCGTATAAACTA
>JAOZLK010000459.1 GCA_029934875.1 Bacteroidales bacterium
TTGGCAATAACGGTACCGGCAAATGCAGCTATGGAAGTTCTAAAGCTTCCGTTGGAGGAGATGAAAACCAAACTTGGCAACGATGCAATCCTGGTGTGCGAATTAAACTACGATGATGGCTATGACAGGAGCTACTGGACAGCCGGCCTGCCACAGGATGTAGTCTATCCGGAGAATGAATTGAAGGTACATATCAAAACCAGCGGAAACGAAGGAACGGTTACAATAAAAAGTAAGAACTGGGCACGGGTGGTGAACCTGGATGCAGAAGGGGTTGATTTTGAGGACAACTACTTCGAGATGGTTCCGGGCGAGAAGCGCACCATCAGCTGGAAATCGCATTTGGGAGAATTGACAGGTGATATCCGGGTATCCAGCTGGAATCAATAGCCGAAGCAGCGCTTCGAAAAACTAAGTTTACCAGCTCGACTCCGTCAAGGCGCGAGCGGGATTCACAGTGAAATTGAATCATCATGAGAAAATGGCCATTTATTCTATTGCTTATACTGGTCCCGGCCCTGAATATCGATACCCTGGGGCAGGAGGCAGAAAAAGAGATTTCGTTTCGGAGCGAATTAGAGAAGCTAAGTAGTTTAGACAACCTTCCCCGGTATTGCAGTGATGTAAAGAGCCTCCAGGTCTCCTCTTATGACAGGACTGGGGGCAACAACGATGGGTTTGCAGGAACATACTCCTACCTGAGGCAAGAAGCAGACAGTGCACTGGTCATTTTCGACGCAGAAGGGAAAGGAGTCATCCACCGGATCTGGACCCCCACCCCTACCAGGAATACACTGGATTTCTACATCGGCGACACCACAAAAGTGACCTTCTCCATCCCCTTTTCAGATCTCTTTTCAGGCGAGGTATACCCATTTACCCCCCCCCTGTGCGGGAACGAAATAGGTGGTTTTTATGCATACACTCCCATCCCCTACGAAAACGGGTGCAAAATCGTATTCCGGGGAGATGTGGTGCGGTTTATTCAGATCCAGTACAGTGAACTGGCAGATCATGCGATGGTAAAAAGCTTCTCCTTGAACCTGAATGTCGTTGAGCAAAGGGCACTTGAGGAGGTGGCCGCTGTTTGGAGTGGTGAACGGATCCTCAAACAATCCGCCGATCTTTTGAAAGAGGAGACAGAAGTGGAATTAGCCCCCGGTACAGCACAAACCATCTTCAGGGCTGAAAAGGGAGGACGCATACTTGGCATAGAGATAGACCAGGCCCGGCTGTTTGAGGGAGAAGGCAACCGGGTGGATATAAAGATCAGCTATGACAATGAAACCATCCCGGCCATCCATGTGCCGGTTGCCGATTTTTTCGGCTACGCTTTCGGGAAACACTCCATGCAGGGTGTGGTTGCAGGAACAAGAGACAATGTGAATTACTGCTACCTGCCCATGCCCTACGACCAGCAAGCCAAAATTGAACTTATATACAGGGATGACGGATCGGCCACAGAATTGCGGTTTAATACACGTGTCTGGTATTCAAACAGGAAACGTGATAAGAAGAAAGAGGGCAAGTTATATGTAGCCTGGAACAGGGTGCCAGAGTCGGAAGAGGGCATTCCTCTGACCATGGCGCGTGTGAAAGGGAAAGGTCATTACGTGGGTACGGTGATGCAGACCCAGAACCTGGATCCCGGAATGACCCTCTTTTTTGAGGGAGATGATATGGCCATTGTGGATGGCAAGAACACCATTCACGGAACAGGTTCAGAAGACTATTTTAACGGTGGATGGTATGCCTTCCTGGATACCTGGGACAGGGCCATGAGCCTGCCTCTGCACGGCTCTCTGGCCTACTCCCTGGCTTATGGCAGAACGGGCGCCTATCGCTGGCATCTTACAGATAAAATCAATTTCCGGGAAAGTTTAGATTATACCATGGAACATGGTCCGAATGGCAACAAAGAGGCGGTAACCAATACAACCCTTGGATTTTATTACTGTGACACGCCTAAACTGGAGATGACTGAACCAACCAATGAATTGAGCAGGGTGTATATTCCTGAGACTTATATGCTCTACCCGCAAACCATGAAGCTCAACCTCTGGATCGATGTGGAGATGAAGACCGAGTGGTGCCTGCCCAGCGGTGGTTTTACTTATATCTTCCAGGGGACGGATGAATCTAGAATCAGGGTGTCATTGGATGAGCTACCCCCCGGCCGGTATAAAATGTACCTCGATTACAAGGAGACTTCCGAAGGTTGCGAAGTCTCCTTCTGGCAAAGACAAAACCAGGTCAGTGGAGAGATCAATACCTATGCTTCAGAGAAAGCCCGGATTGAGAAGCTTTATGTTTGCGATCTGGAGGTAGACGAATCGAAGAACACCCTCACCATCAGGTTTCAAACTGAAGAAGAGCGTATAAAACTCTTTTTGAACAGGCTGATATTTGAAAAAGCAGAATAATATTTTCACCACCTAATATACGTTATTACTTAAAACAATAGTCATGAAAGAAATCGTAAGATTATTAACTGCCATTCTTTTGGTTTTGCCTGCCTATACCAGTTCAGGGCAACAAACGGTACCAGAAAGCTTTAATTATAGAAACAGTGCGATTCCCGAAGTTGAGTCATGGTGGAACAACTGGCCACGCTTTACTTATTACACAAATAACCTTTTAAAAGTTGTGAATACCAATGCCAACGCGATGACCGTGGTTCATGGGATGCAGGATGAAGGAAGGGCTCCCTTTTTCAGGGATTATGTACTGGCTTATGAAGGGGTGAATACGGCCGTAATACAGGAGTATGACGTAAAGATCATGGCCTGGCTGGAGGGAATGGGAGAAGCCAGGGAGTTTCTCATTGCGGTTCATAAATTGGGTGACGGGACTTATGAACAGGACGCCCTGACAGGACAATCCAAAATGATTGCATTTCCCTGGACCTGGGACAGCAGGGGGCCCGGGGTTAATCCCGATGCAAATACAGTGAAATGGGCGGGAACGGCATCTTATGTGAACAATCCCGACTGGGTAAAACCGAAAGGGATACCCGGCAACATTGAACTTCCTACCTATCCTGACGGGAGCAGTGCACTTGGGTATGCATTTAACGATGACCGTGATCCCCGGAATGCCTTCCTCTACGATGCCATTGGCTGTAAAGATATTAATGGAGAACTTGGTTTGTCGGGTGCTTCCATCGCTTCCAGTAATGAAACCGGAAAGGTTGAATATACAGTACCCGGACCGGGCGGGACCACTTTCAAGGTGGATGATATGTCCATTAAAAAAGACATAGCATCACCCTGGTGGGTTGGATATAACATACGGTCTGCCGAATATTTTATTACCGAACATAATATTGACGGATTCTGGATTGACAACTACACAGGCTGGGATTTTATGGGATCCGTTCCACTTGATATGGCCTTCGGGGAGTGGTCTGTTTCAAGCTTCAGGGACTATTTGCTGGAGAACCCGGTGGAGGGTGAAACCTATACTGAAGATTACGATGTAAGAGATGCGTTGAAGGCGCGGTTCCTGACCTACTTCCCTTCAGGCTATCCCGATTATCTTAAAAGCCATACAACCAGGGGCTACTGGCGACAGGATCTTTGGATTGACGACCCCCTGTGGAGCACATATAAATCTCATAAAGCCAAAACAGGCAACAGGAACATGATCAGACTCTATGAGGGAATAAAAGAGGTGGCTGAAGCGGCCGGAAAGGATCCCGATCATATCCTGGTTTCAGGAAACGACCTTCCCGGCATCAACTTCGGATCATTTAACGGCTTGTCGCTCGATATTGCCTCAACAGAGTATTCTCCTGCATATCATCGATCAACCCACGCCTATTCTGATGGAATCCCCCCACATGGCGGAACAACGCCATTCTATGCAATAACTACCTCATTTACAAAGAGTCATTCAGGCTCAGTATGGTATTACCTGGATGGAGAATATGCAAAGTATCTGGGCAATCCGACACTGGGAGAATTATTGGGTTATGAGGCACTTACAGGAAATGTAAGTCTGAACCTGGGAGAGCAGCAGCCCATGATGCCGGGAACTGATGCCAGCGCACTCAACATCAACACCACAATTGAGAAAATGGCTCCCCTCTTTGGCCAACGCACCAGGGAAGGTGATGTGGGTGTATACTACTCCACAGACTCTGAATACCTCTATATGACACCCAATGGCGTTGCTAAAAATGCGCGGATTCCTGCCATAACCGGTTACTACGGGTGGGGTACCGCGCTG
>JAOZLK010000055.1 GCA_029934875.1 Bacteroidales bacterium
TTAAGTATGTTTCAATAGCATATGATCTCAGCGGGAGTGATTACCATAAAGAGAGAATGGCAGAATTTATTGAAAGAATTGAATCCGCTAATTAGTGCGAAAAGCGGATAATCCCTTCCTTGCAAGCATGATACGGAAGGTATTTGAAGAGTTTGATGCACCGATAATGCCCTTGCCTTTCCCGTCCTGCCACGTTGGATCACCTTCATTCCAATCGGCCACGTGGGACTCTGTAGGATACACCATTCCGGGAAAAGAGAACCTCAATTTTATAATCAAGAAAGGGGTTTTCATCGGCCCATTCTGAAGTTACAGGTCCGGGGATCTCGAGTGTCACTTTGTGCCATTGTTGCAGTTCGCCCAAAATACTAATCTCCTTTTGCGGAACAAGCTGGCAAGAGATGAGAAAAGCAATGAACAGAAGATAGATGGAGTGTTTCATTTTGCATTGAAAATTTTGTTTCCATAAATATAAGCCGCATTTTTAATTAACTTTAATATATGGACTTTGATGCCATCATTATAGGCGGAGGATTGGGTGGATTGTCGGCTGGAGCCATGCTCGCACGGCATGGGAAAAAAGTCATGCTCATCGAGCAACACTACGTCCCCGGCGGCTGCGCCACCACATTCAAACGAAAAGACTTCCTTATGGAAGTAGGTCTCCATGCCATGGATGGTCACCTTATCAATGAAGAAAAAAAGCATTCCATATTAAGATACCTGGGGGTGAGAAAACACCTGGATTTTCAAGCTGTTCCTGAATTCTTCCACATCCAGAATGCAAATATAAACTTCACCTTTCCAAATGGATTCGAACAGGCAATTGAAGCATTAATTCAGGCCTTCCCCGAAGAAGAGAATGGGATCAGAAAACTATTCCGGCTGATGCTGGGGGTACAGGAGGAGCTCTCCCGCTTTCCAAAAAAAACATGGGAAAAAATATTGAAGTATCCCTTGTTCCCGTTATTCTATCCCAAGATCGTAAATACATTCAGTCGAACCCTGGGAAAGTACCTTGACAGCCATTTTGTAAGTGATGAGTTAAAATTGATTCTTCAGGGAAATCTGCTCTACTATCATGACGACCCTTATAGTATGTCCCTCATCTTTTTTGCAAAAGCCCAGGCCAGTTTTATCCAATATGGAGGTTTCTTTCTCAAGGGCGGATCACAAAAGTTATCCGATTCGCTGGCCAGTAAAATCACTGACAATCAGGGATGCCTTTTGCTGGGGAAAAGAGTGGATAAGATTCTTGTGGAAAACAAGAAGGCTGTGGGCGTAATCTTCAGCGATGCCTTTAACAAACAGCTAAAACCGGAAACCCTTCGTGCTGATCACATTATCCACAGTGGAGCAGTCCCCCTGGTGGCAGATCTGATGGATGGAGCTGCTGGGGAGAAAATTAGAAAGAGTATTGCAGGCATGCATCCAGCCTGCTCCCTGCTTTGTATATACATCGGGTTCTCCAAAGAGCCTAAATCTTTGGGGCACAATCGCTACTCCACATTTCTATACGGAGATGATGTGAAGAGCCTGAAAGATATTCATGCCAACTTTTACGGGCCCTGGGAACAGCGAAGTTTTGCTTTCGTAGACTATGGTCAGGTTGACTCGGGACTTGCACCAGAGGGAAAGAGCTTCGGGGTAATCTCTATGGCCGACCGATTGAGTGACTGGGAGGGCTTGGAGGAAGCCGAATACAAAAAGAAGAAAGAAAAGCTTGCAGGGATACTCTTGGATCGTCTCGAAAAAGCTATCCCCGGGATCACCAGCATCATTGAAACTTACGAGGTCGGAACATCACGTACCATTAAAAATTACACGCTTAATCCAAATGCTGCACCCTATGGATTTGCGCAAACCCCGGCCCAGGTCGGATTTAAAAGACCATCATACAAGTCGCCCGTAAAAAATCTATGGCTATCAGGTACATGGACTTTCCCGGGGGGAGGATTCACCGGGGCCATTGTTAGTGGTTTCCTCTGCGGCTTGCAGATAAAGAAACAGATGGTAAAAGGCGGCCCTGCCAAAAATGAGGAACAGTATTCCGATCCAAGGGTGGTGAAGCTCTTACAAAAAGAAGTCATTTGCGACCAAACACTGGAGCTGATCTTCCAAAAGCCCCCAGGATTCAATTTTCAAGCTGGCCAATATGCATATGTAAGCCTTTCCAATCCAGCCTATTCATCCGCTGATATCCCTGTCCGGCCCCTCTCTCTTGCTTCGCATCCCTCGGAAGATCATTTGAAATTTGTGATGAGGAAAAGCTCCAGTAGTTTTAAAAGAAGTTGCGAAGTACTTCAGCCTGGAGATTGCGCCACCATATATGGACCAAGAGGGGAGTTTAGCCTTAAGCCAAAAAGCTCCGGACTGGTTTTCCTGGTTTCAGGTATCGGTATCTCGCCGGTTTTGCCCATGCTTAGGGAGCTTGCGCAGCAATCGTATAAGAACCCCGTTCATCTCTTCTATTCAAATAAAACAGAAGCCACTGCAGCCTACCATCGGCAGCTCTCCAATCCGGGAATTAAAAACTATAGCTATGTACCGGTTTTTACCACCGCAGATGCGCGGATCAATGAAAAGATTCTACAAAAGAGACTGAGCGATTTGCTGGTGCCCGATTTCTATATCGTGGGTAGCTCCACTTTCCTTAACTCTATGGTCGAGATGCTTCAAAAAAGCGGTGTCGGAGCTGATCATATCCACACAGACGATTTCGGATAAAGATGAAACTCAATAGAATGAAATCATGAAAAAAGCTCCATTATTATTGTCCATTCTGCTTACATCCACACTGTTCTTCAATGCCAGGGCGCAATCAGATTCTGGTGTAAAAGGAGAGAAAATATTTTTAAAAAATGCCAATGAGTGTTTGCTTGTTATGGATCTGGCAGCCCGGGATATGTCGGTCAATGGGGTGGCTCTCGTTGCATTTATCCCTGGTGACACCACAACAGCCTGGACATCAAAAATGATGGTGGTCAGCGCCTTAAGGAATAGTTCAGCCAACTATCTTGCCATCGCTTATTCCAAAGCTGCAGAAATGGCTGATACTTACAAGGATAGCGGGAGCGGCACCAGGGAGGTTCTGCATGGGGAATTTGGATACCAGGGGGGCATCATTAAAAAAGTCGACTCGGGTTATATATTGGCCGTCTTTTCCGGGGCTTCAGGAGAACAGGATGCTGAAATAGCCCAGGCAGGGGTAGATTGGCTAAATGAACAATTCTAGACCGTAGCTGACTGGATGTAGGGAACAATCACATCATTCATCCGGTCGCTGGTACCATCATAGGTAATGGTCACGATAGGAACCCCGGTAACTTCCTTAATTTTCTGCGTCATTGCTTCGGTAACCAATGCAGGGCAGCAGAAAGAAGGATTGGTCTGAACAAAAAGTGACACCTCGGGATAGTTCTCTACAATGTAGAAGATCTTTAAAAGGTTATCATAGGACTCACCCGAATGAAGTGGATCGATATTGAAATCAGCAAGGCTTTTCTCCAGTTCCCTGGGTCGGATCACTGGCGATGGGCCCAAAATACCAGCAAATGCTTTGTAGTACTTCTCATCCATAAATTTTAACAGGTTCATGATGATCCGGTTCATCCCAGTCGTAACCAGTTCTCCCCTCTGATTGGCTCGCCTAAAAATATTTTCACTGGTCAACTTGGCGTAATCGTTATAAGGTGTAGCCAGAACCTCCCCCCCTGCCTCTTCAATGGAGCGAACCAGTTCCTGGTTCATAACATCATTGTCCCGCACGTACAAATCACCAAAGATGGCCACCATCGGTTTGCGCTCATTCTTTTCATATTCAATCTCTTCGAACATTCTGACCCCTTCTCTGATTGCATTATCAATGGAACGCCCACCAGAAAGGGCATCCACCAGGATAGCGTGAACCTCTTCATTGACTTCGTCGGTCTGACCGTGCTGCAACTCATAGGGCCTGATCCGGCATGCCACCTTACGGAAGAGTCCACCAAGCATGTATGCAAAATAGCTGTAATAGGTGATACTCAGAGACATCTCCCTGTGTGTCAGTTCTCCTGAATAGACCGCAGCTTTCTCCAGGCCCTTTCCGTAGTTTTCAAGAATCCGCTTGATGTAATATGGATACTGCCTTAAATTGCAGGTAGCCTTGCTCTCCATCATCCAAAGGATGCAAGAGGACGGGTCCATCTCGTGTCGCTCAATATAATCAATGTAGTCCTGCGCAACTACGTTTATGGGAAGGCATTGGCCCGTATTATGAACCATGCTTTTGCGGATGCCCAGCTCACTGGATTCCAGCAAACGGGTATCATATCCTCCCCTTCTCAGGTTGGCCTCGATCAGCGGGCTCACATACGTGTCCCAATTGGGTATTAGTAGTGTCTTTCCTCCTACATCCGTATCTACTTTGGGAAGCAGGCCCCCCAGGTCGGGATTAGCTTCCGGTACCCTTGAGAGTGCATGATTCCGGAATGATCTTAATGCGGCCTCGATCCTTGTTTCATAACCTGTATTGGAGTCGTGTTCATCGATCTGGATCACCAGGTAGGGTTTCCCGTAAAGGTTCATCAATTGCTTGAAATACTCCAGGATGAAAGAATCAGGAGCACACTTGAATGCAGTAACGAGTACCGGGTAAAGATTTGGAGTTCTGCATGTCACCTCGGCGGCCCTCATGATGTTAGCAGCAAAGTGCCAGGGTATTTTTTTCAGCAAATTATTAAAAGCTTCATCTCTTTCCTGATCTATTTTCAACATCTCCTGAGAGAAGGCATTGACACCCATACCTGAAAAGATTCCGGGAATGCCCTTATTGAGTGTCTCTGAAAGCACCACATATGGCCTTCCCAACAGAACCACCGACACATCTCCCTTGTTGTCAAAACCATTCAGGAACATTTCCTCCATTTCCTCCTTCTGTCTTTCTGTCCCGTCACGCGCCATTTCCAGTGCTGCAGAAACATCGGATAAAGCAAGGTGATCAAAACCCACTCTTTTCAGTTCCTTCAAAAGAATCTTGCTGTTGCTCAGGCCGTTTTTGCTGAAATTGAGCATGGGACTGATCAACTTCTTTTTCATATCCTCACCCTCGAGAAAGGAAAGTGAAGCACTGTACTGGGTATAGTAACAGAAGTTCTGGTCATTTAAGCCCGGGCTTTCCCTGGCTTCCAGGTAGATTGGCATAAATACATAATCGCAAGTCTCGGCCATGTGGGTCACATGCCCGTACATGGCATCGATGGGGGCACAGAACTCCGCCCCTGCTATTTTCTTCCCCAGCTTCAATGAATCCCTAAAACCTTCACTGGTCCTGATCCCGATCCCCAGCTCCCTGAAAAAGAGCCTCCAGAAGGCCTGATCCTCCACAAGGTGCAGGGTGGCTGGCAAACCAATGGACACCTGGCCCCTGCTGCTTTTGCCCGGAACCGGATCGCATCTTTTCAAAAGCTGTTTTCGCAACCTCATCAGATCGAACTGCTTCCCTCCCAGACTCACAAATTTTTTAGTCTCATAATCCCGTCCACACAGAAAGCCATAGGCAAGCTTCTCTCCATTTACACTTGCCACAGAGATTGTACACTTATTAAGGCAGAGTTCACAAGCTTCTGTCTCCACCGGAATCTCACGCTTATGAAGATCCAGCCCCCTGAACTGAGTGCTCCCTTTATGCTCCTCCTTTAAAATCAGGGCGGTCCCCAGTGCACCGGTCAGGTGACATAGTGGAGATACATACAGGGATTTGCCCAGGCGCTGTTCAAAGGCCGCCACAAGGGCCCGGTTTTTGGCTGTGGCTCCCTGGAAGCAGACATGCTCCCCAATGTGCGCCTCACTGGCCACCTTCTTAAGGTAATTCTCTCGTACCGAGTGAATCACAGTGGCTAGCACCTCCTCAACGCTGTAACCCTGGCTCAGCAGCTGGTTGATATCACGCTCCATAAAAACAGTACAACGGTCGCTGGCCAGAGGCGCAGGACGGCCCATGGCCATATGCTCATAATCCTCCAGCTTAACACCCAGCCTGCCGGCCAGCTCCTCAATAAAACTACCGGTACCGGCAGCACAGACCGTATTCATGTGTGAGAAGCTTACCACCCCGTCCTTCATCTGGGTGAACTTGGCATCCTGTCCGCCAATTTCAATGATCGTATCGGTCTTCGGATTGAGTTCAAAAGCAGCCCTGGCATGGGCGGTTATCTCATCCACATCCTGGTCGGCACCTACAATTCCGCCAATAAATTTACGGCCCGATCCTGTCGTTCCACAGGCCAGAATTTCAGGCTCGATGTCATGTTCAATCATCAAGACATGACAGGACTCGAAAAGAGCCTGAACAGCCCTTAGAGGTTGTCCCAGAGTATAAGTGTAGAATCCAGCAACTGGCCTTCCATCTGCATCAATCAGCACCGACTTAGTACTGGTGGATCCCACATCAATACCAAGGTAAAACTGCCTTTTTCCTTCTGTCAGATCATGGTAGATATCCACCTGTACCTTCCCGTCGTGACTGGCTCTTACAGGCTTATAATCCCTCTGTGCAGCAGGCCCCTGCATGTCTGATGCAGACTCAGCCAGCTCCAGGGCCTCGAAGAAATATTCCTTCTCTCCCTGTTCTGCCAGGATCTTGCTCATATCCACAGGAGGCATAGATCTTCCTTCCTGTATTTCTTTTAACAATAAATGAGCAGCTCCCAGGACCGGCAAATAGGGAGATAAAGGGTGGGCTTCAATATCCTTCCCAATGATCCGCCTGAGGTGCCCTGCCACCGACTGGTTCATGGAAACTCCTCCGGTCATCAGGATGGGAGAACCAGGGGCTGACTTATTGAATAATGTATCCGCAATGTTCTCTGCCAATCCCTTGCAAAGGCTGTCGCAAATGGCTTCGATGCTGTAGCCCCTTTGCTGGGCATGAATCAGGTCTGTTTTGGCAAAAACCGAGCACCTGGCTGCAATATCGGGAATGGCCGACTGGTTTTTTAGAGCTATACCAGAAAGGTGTGCAGTATCCTTAAGATTCAATCGCAGGGCTTGCTGATCCAGAAAACTACCGGTACCAGCTGCACATGAAGAACTATGACTGGTATGGGAATATGTTCCTTCTTCACTCAGCTCAAGGAGGAAGAACTTTTCTGCCCCCACATGAAGAATCGAACGGGCTTTCAGGCCCAGGTTAGAGACTGCCCCAATTAATGAAACCTGTGTGTCAAACACCCGGATCTGGCGATGAAACCCGGTTTTCCCAGACGGAGCAGCTATCCCCAGTATCTCTTCCGGCCTGAATCGACCCAGAATTTCATCCAGGGTTCTACGGATATCGCCTTGGTGCAAGGCGTAGTCCTGGCCAATCAGTTTGCCTTTCTGATCAATCCAGACCAGGGAAATGGACACTGACCCTATATCAATACCAAGGATGATTTTATTTTGACTTTCCCCCTCCATATCCGAGCATTAGCAGAACTCCAGCTCTAAATTAGTCGAATCTTCCTTTAGTAAAACAGAGTCGAATCCTGTTTTGCTTAGTTTAGAATGATTAAAAGAAGTGTCAGTTTCAGTTTCGTTTTTCAAAATATTTAATCAGCTTTGTCTCGCATTTTAAGCTCAAAACCATGAAAAAGAACAACACCTGCCTTCTGATATCAGTCATTCTACTTTTAGTGCTTCCTCTTACAGGATTCGGCCAGCTCTCGGTCAAGGATGTGGATCGCCTGGTGGAGAATGCCATGGAAAAATTCAATGTGGCCGGGGTAGCTGTTGGAATTGTGAAGGATGGTGAAATGTTCCTTGCCAAAGGGTATGGGCTGAAATCGGTGGAGGGAAAAGAAAAAGTGGATGAGCATACCTCTTTTGCCATTGCCAGTAATACCAAAGCCTTTACAGCAGCAGCTCTGGCCATCCTTGTGGAGGAAGGCAGGCTATCCTGGTTGGAAAGGGTTGTGGAGTATCTCCCGGAGTTTAAAATGTACAACGAATATGTAACACAAAATTTCATCATTCAGGACCTGCTGACACATCGAAGCGGACTGGGACTGGGTGCCGGGGACCTTCAGTTCTGGCCCTCTGGATCAGACTTCACCATGGCCGACCTGCTTACAAATTTCCAGTATTTTGAACCCGTATCAGCATTTCGCACCAAATACGATTATGACAACATTTTATATATGGTAGCGGGTGAAGTAATCAAAAGAGTATCGGGACAAAGCTGGGAAGACTTTGTGCAAGAACGCATCCTGGATCCCCTTGCAATGAACAACTCGTCCACACTTCCAGCCTCCATGTCAGGTCTTGAGAATCTGGCCACGCCCCATATGGAGGTGAACGGGAAACTGGAGACCATCGCCTGGTTCGAACATAATCCGGACAACATGAATGGGGCCCTGGGAGCCATTCTATCCAATGCCGATGACTTGAGCCGCTGGATGCTGCTCCATCTCAATGGAGGAAAATATGGGGACTCCCTGGAGAAAGAGCTTTTCACCGAGAAGAGTCAGCGGGAGATGTGGAAGATCCATACCACCATCAATGTAAGGCCAAGCTCAAGATACAAGCCCAGTTTCTCGGGTTACGGACTGGGATGGAGACTGGGCGATATGGATGGGAAATTTACAGTTTCCCATACGGGTGATCTTTCGGGGATGCTTTCAAAAACAATTATGATCCCCGAACTTGAACTTGGAGTGGTGGTTCTGACTAATTCCTATTACGGGGGTGGCGGGCTGTTCCAGGCTGTAACACAAACCATCGTAGATGGCTACCTGGAGATGGAAGCTTATGACTGGACTGGCTACTACCTGGAGAGGCACCAGGAAAGTGCCGGCAGTGCCGCAGCTGAGGTCGACCGGGTGTGGGAGACCGTGGAGAATGGCGACCACCACGGAGTAAGCATCGAAAACTACATTGGAATTTATACCGATCCCTGGTTTGGTAAAGTGGAGGTCTACCTGAAGGATGGAGAGCCTTGGTTCAGATCTCTGCGCTCACCCCAACTTACCGGCCCCATGTACCATTATAAGGCCAACGCCTTTGCCATTAAATGGGAAAACAGGGAACTGGATGCAGATGCCTTCGCAATCTTCAGTCTTGACGAGGAGGGAAAAGCACAGCAGATTAGCATGAAAGGTGTCTCACCTGACCTGGATTTCAGCTTCGACTTTCACGATCTCTTATTCGAAAGGATAGAGTGAGCTGATATTTCGGGGGAATGGCTTAGCCATTTACTGAAACCGATTGAAGGCGATCGCCATCAATAACCTCAATGGTTTTACCCTCCAGTTGGATGATCTGGTCCCTTTCAAATTCTTTTAAAATTCGGATAGCACTGTCTTTAGACATGCTGGTATAGTCAGCTATATCCTGCCGGGATATTTCAGCCCCAATCTTGTTCGATTCATAGATTTCTCCAGAAAGATAGATTAGGGCATCGGCAATTCGTCCATGCATCTGCTTTTGACTCAGGCTAACCATTCGCTCGAGGGAGCGACCATAATTTCCGCTGCACAGTCTGACATATTCCTTTGCAAATTCACCGTTCCTTCCGATGACTTCCGTGAAGTTATTGGCATCGATAAAACAGACCAGGGTCTCCCGAATGGCAACAACACTATAGCTGTACTTTCCATTATTATGGACTCCGGGCGCTCCCACCAGTTGCCATGGTTTCACAAAATCAAGAATGAGTTTTCGCTCATTGAACCCCTCCATATACTTACGGGCAAATCCATCTATCACAGAAATGATCGATTTGGCAGCGATCCCCTGTTTAAGGATAACCTCTCCTTCATGAAAGCTGACCGAATAGCGGTCCCTGTTGACTATTTCCAACTCTTCCTTGGAAAGGTGCTTGAAGAGGGGAGCCTTTTGATTACACTTGTCACATCCTTCGCAAAGCTTCTTTTCATTCATATTATATCATTTGCGTTTGTCAGATTCAGCTTGATATTTATGCAAATAAAACAAAAACTGATCTATATCACTAATTGTACTGATTTATCTCGTTCAAAAAGATAATAAATCTCCCTGTGAATACCTTCACACAACCGGAATGAACAATTATCTTTGCGCGTAAACCGGCAGTATACTCCTGCTGCCAAAACTAATATTTGAGCCAATGAGAAGAGTGATAATAATATTGACAGGCTTGGTGATTGCAATCCTTGCGGCATGCGACAAATATACGATTCCCACCCCCCCCTGTGAGGAAGGAGCAACAGATGTAAGTTATTCGGGGGATATACAACCCATTTTCGATAACAAATGTGTCTCCTGCCACTCCGGGGACAAAGCGCCCGACCTCAGGAAAGGCTGGTCTTATGATGAACTTATCAATGGAGTAGGTTCCACTGGAGAACCTTATGTGGCCGAACCGGAATTTGCATGCGAAAGCATACTATACCAGACTGTCTCAGGGGGGCACTATGCAGAGACCTCTGATGACGAAATACTGCAAATCCTGGGATGGATCCAGGAAGGTGCCCAGGATAACTAATAACAAAATTTACAATCATGAAAAGATACCTTCAATTAACCACCTTGGCAAGCATCCTTGCCTTTATGTCTTCGGGAAATCTCCTTGCTCAGGAAAGCGAAGCTGTATACCCTATATTTGAAACCCTGACCCTGATCGACAACCAGACCACCTTTAATCCATATAAAGGTGCGTTGAATCTGGAAATCCAGCACCGTTTTGCACAGATTAAAGAAATATCTGATATTTATGGAATCTTCGGAAGTGCCAATACCCGGATAGGGCTCTCCTTCGGAATCACTGATAAAATCATGGTAGGGCTGGGAACCACCCGCAGCTATATGCAGCAGGACCTGAATTGGAAATACTCCATCCTAACACAGAAAACCAGTGGAATGCCCATATCACTCTCCTACTTCGGAAATGCCGTACTGGATGCAAGGGACTCAAAATATTTCGGGCCGGAAGATGAGTACAAATACATCTACCGCTTCTCCTACCTGAACCAGTTGATCGTAGCTAGCAAGATTGGCGAAAAAATTGGCATCCAGGTGGCTCCTACCTTTGTCTACTACAATGCAGTTCCGGAAGGATATCGTAACGATAACTATTCAGTCGATGTAGGAGCAAAATTTCAGGTTTTTGGTTTCCACTCCATCATTTTGGAATATGACCAGCCACTGGTTCAGCCTCAGGATATGGTTGACGATGCCGGGAATGTGGAAATCGAAGGGAAAACCATTTATCCCAACCTTGCTTTTGGTGTCGAAATCGGAACCAGCACCCACTCTTTCAGGGTATTTGTATCCAACTACAACAACATTGTAAAAAACAGGAGTGTTGCTTTCAACGACCGTAGCATTAAGGAAGGCGATTTCCAGTTTGGTTTCAACATCTCCATCAGATTCTAAAAATGAGCACCTCAACAAAAATTCTGAGCTTCGTTTTCCTGGCTTTGGGCCTTAGTCTTTTGGCCCAGTCAGAGGATACCCTGAAAATTAAACCCTCTTACCACGAGGTCAACTACTTTGTGGAGGATAACGAAGCCTGCCTTAAATGTCATGGCGAAACAAAATATATCCTGGAAGATCCCGAAAATGAAAGGATTTCGATAAAGAGGATGGGTCCATGTAAGGTAGTCGACCGCGACAAATTCTATACATCGGTTCACAAGTCATTCAGCTGTACCGACTGTCACTCTGGCGATTTTATGGACTTTCCACACAGCATTGAATCCAGGTTCGAAGAGAAGCTTCTGTGCATGGATTGCCACGGTTATGATGAGACTTATGCTCAGTACCATTTTGAGGGAATCGAGACAGAATTTACCGAAAGCGCCCACAATAAGGAAGGTTTTTCTTGCTGGAGCTGTCACGATCCCCACTCCTACAAGGCCTTCATGAGAAATGCTGATGACCTTGCAGATGCCATACTCTACGATAATAGCATGTGTCTGAAATGCCATGCCGATTTCAGCGAATTCTCCATGTTGACTGACAGAGAAGAGATTGTACTCGTGGAAAGTCATGACTGGTTACCTAACCAGGCTGCTCACTTTGCAAAAATAAGGTGCATTGAGTGCCACACGGAAATCAATGATACGATTTTGATTGCACATAAAATCATGCCAAAAGCCTCGGCTGTGAAAAACTGCACCGAATGTCACTCAAAAGATTCCAGGCTCATGCATACACTCTATAAGTTCGAGAGCCTGGAACAACGAAAAGGTGGATTTGTAAATAGTATCATGATCAACAATTCCTATGTGATCGGAGCCAATCAAAATATACTGCTCAACCGCCTGAGTTTACTTGTATTTGGAATGACCTTGCTGGTTATAGTCTTTCACACCTATTTGCGTATTAAAAATCAGAAAAAAAGCTGACATGGTATCTAAAAAATTATACCTCTACCCCATATGGATTCGTCTCTGGCACGCCATCAACGCCCTGACCTTCCTCTTATTAGTTGCGACCGGAATAAGCCTTCATTATGCTTCGGTCGATAGCAGTCTGATCCCTTTCCAGATTTCCGTGGTAATTCATAATATTTGTGCCATTATCCTCACCATTAACTATGGCGTTTTTGTCATAGGAAATCTGCTAACCGGAAATGGAATGTTTTACAGCAAGTGGAGAAAAAACCTATGGCCCAAACTCTGGAAACAGTTTGTGTTTTACGCCGTTGGAATTTTTAAAGGAGAGCCCCACCCCTTCCCCATCACCAAGAAACAAAAGTTCAATCCCCTGCAAAAAGTATCCTACGTATTTGCCATGTATTTTGGCATGCCCCTGTTGATTATTTCCGGCTTTGGGCTCATGTTCCCTGAGAAAATTTCCAATGCCATATTTAATATCAGCGGACTATTGTTTTATGATGTCCTGCATATAATCGTTGGTTTTGTACTTTCTATTTTCCTGGTAATCCACCTCTATACATGTACCCTGGGCGATAAACCGGGTACCCTGTTTAAGAGTATGATTAATGGCTACCATGAGGAGCATTAAAAGCTGATCAGGCCTCTATCAATTAAGCCCTGAATTAGCTTATATTCAGACTAGTTATAAATAGTTCATGCCTCTGGTAGAGTGTGAATAATTGCATATATTATTCCCACAACTGAACACCTGAATAATGAACCTGAATCTGAATCCTCTTCAAGGGCTAATGCGAGCCCGAGTTT
>JAOZLK010000056.1:0-4039 GCA_029934875.1 Bacteroidales bacterium
TTTGCGCCAATAGTTGACCTTTTTATGGAAATCCCACTTAAGATTGCTGTTGATTTTGACGGCACTATCGTTGAACACAGGTACCCTGAAATTGGCAAAGATATTCTTTTTGCCTTTGAAACCCTGCATGCACTTCAGAAGCAGAAGCACCTGCTTATTCTATGGACCTACCGTTCCGGAAAGGAGCTGGATGAGGCAGTTGAATATTGCCGGATGAACGGTATAGAGTTTTATGCAGTGAATAGGAGCTATCCTGAAGAGGAATTTAATGAATCCTATGCCAGCAGAAAAATCGAGGCCGACATTTTCATAGACGACAGGAATATAGGGGGCATGCTTGGATGGGGTGAAATTTACCACCTGATCAATCCCGAGGAGCAGCCCAGCCTTCAGAGAGAACTGAACAGCCTTCCCGGCAAGGGTCCACTGTTAAAACGCCTCTTCGGCGGCTAAGACTCACCAGGATGACCCGATACTTTCTTCCCATACTTTTGGCTCTGATCGTACTGAGCTCCTGTGGACCAAAAAATGGAGTCTCCGGGAAGAAAGTGCCCGGAAAGCAGGAGCGCAGGTCTGCTCCGGCTAAGCTGGCTACCATGGTGGAACCGGAAGAGTCACTTCACCTTGCCCTGGGACAGGATATCCCTGTCAGATTGGAGTACCCCGACAGTGTTTCAGTGGATTCTGTGCAAATTTTCCTGGGAGGCAGTCTGATCCATACCCTGAATGTAAATACCGGATTCCCGGAAGGAGGGCCTGTTGAGGCCAGGATCCCCTCAGGAGAACAGGGAACCGGCATCTTGGGACTTCGCCTGAGGATATTTTTCAAGGGAGGCGATACTGAGAACCAGAGTCGCCAGCTTACCTTTCTGTCCGATCAGGAACCAGAAGTCATTGGCTATACCCTGGTGAATGAGTACCCGCACGATGTTGAGGCCTATACCCAGGGATTGCAGTACGTGGATGGATGGCTTTATGAGGGAACCGGTAACTATGGCACCTCTTCCCTGCGCAAGGTGAAGCTGGAATCGGGTAAGGTAGAGAAGATCAGGCTTATGGATCCTTCACTTTTCGGAGAGGGGATTACTGTGATGGGAGAGCGGATTTTCCAGCTCACCTATAGATCCCAGGTGGGATTTATCTTCGATAAGACCTCCTTTGAAGAGATACAGAAGGTGTACTATCAGAATAAAGAAGGATGGGGGCTTACCCACAATGGAGAAGAACTGATCATGAGTGACGGCACCCATGTCATTTATTTTCTTGATCCCGAATTGTTTACCATAAACAGGCAGATTGAGGTCTATAATCATAAGGGGCGTGTCGACAGCCTCAATGAACTTGAGTATATCAATGGAAAAATCTGGGCCAACAGGTATTTTACCGATGAGATTGTGATCATTGATCCTGAAACGGGAAAAGTAGAAGGACGTATGGACCTGAAGGGAATACTGAAAACAGGTGACCGAAAGTCAAATACCGATGTACTTAATGGTATTGCCTGGGATGGGGAAGGAAAGCGACTTTTTGTTACCGGTAAGTACTGGCCCAAGCTATTTGAAATCAGGCCGACATCTCGCCCGAAATAACCTGCACACTTTTTGGAATTATCTTAAAGCTGGCCGGACCCTGTCCAAGGGTTTCCCCATCGGTTTCAATCTCTAGCTTCCTGGAGCCTGCAATCTGAATCGATTGACCCATGTAGGTTTCTACCCGGCTGTGGTTTACGATTTTTCCGTTATACAGGCGTTTCATATTGGCCAGCAAATTCAGTTTCCCTATTTTTTTAATCAGCGTGATGGAGTAGAGGCCATCGTCGGCCACAGCATGGGGCACCTGGATCATGCCACCACCATTGTATTTGCATATCCCCACATTCACCGCAAAAATGTTCCGGTTGAATGATTTTCCGTCTATTTCGATGTCGGCTTCCTGGGCTTTGTATCCCAGCAGGCTGGCGAACATATTGTAGAAATAGAGCAGGGAGCTACTTTTCCCCTTATCCTTCATGCGGTTGGATCGTTCCACTACCCTGGCGCCAAAGCCCATACCGGCAATATTTATGAAGTAGCGATTCCACACCTTCCCGTTTTTGTGATATTGAACCAGGCCGGCATCCTGGATGAAGGTGCGTTGCTCTTTGATGGTACGCACCGCCTCATCATATCCTCTTGGGATGTTAAACATTCTCGCCCAGTCATTCCCGGTACCAACCGAGATCATCCCCAGCATCACCTCGGCGGTTTGAATATGTCCCTGTGAAAAAAGGCCATTGATCACCTCGTTCATGGTTCCATCACCGCCCACCACAATAATCCGGGAGTAACCCTCCTTAATCACGTTCCTGGCAATAATTGCCGCATGCAGACGCCTGCTGGTGAAATAAGGCTCGAACTTGATTTCATATTTATGAAGGTACTGCTCTATCTCGGGCCAGTCCCGCTCGGCTTTTCCTCCCCCGGCGGCCTTATTTACAATTGCTATCCACTTTGTTTTACTCATTCGCTTTCATGTATTCCATCGCAAAGATAGTCAATTCAGATTTTATATTTTTGTTGAGGGTTTGAGCGTAAATACCTTATGGGGTTATGAGCAAAAAATGTTGATAAGGTGTTTATAAATGCAAAATTATTGTTTACAATAACGAAATGGCTTAAAATAGGTGGGGACTCTAAAATAGTAAATTTGACCCCTGCAAACAAGAACAGAAGAGATGCTATGGGAAAAGTAATTGCGATATCAAATCAGAAGGGAGGGGTCGGGAAAACAACATCAGCCATTAATCTGGGTGCCAGCCTGGCTGTGCTCGAGAAGAGGGTGTTGATTATAGATGCAGATCCGCAGGCCAATGCCACTTCCGGATCCGGATTTGACATTAAAAAGGTGAAGACGAGTATATATGAGTGCCTCATCGAAGATGCTGATCCCCGTAAAATCATCCTCAACAGCGAGATCGAAATGCTGGATCTGATCCCTTCACATATTGACCTGGTTGGGGCTGAGATTGAAATGCTGAACATGAATGAGCGTGAATACATGCTTAAAAATGTGATTGGCCAAATCAGGGATGATTATGATTATATCCTCATCGATTGCTCTCCATCTCTGGGCTTGATCACTGTCAATGCCTTAACGGCTGCCGACTCCGTGATAATTCCTGTTCAGTGCGAGTATTTTGCACTGGAAGGGCTGGGCAAATTGCTTAATACCATCAATATCATACAAAGGGGCCTTAATCCCGATCTGGAAATCGAAGGCTTCCTGCTTACCATGTACGATGGCAGGCTTCGCCTATCCAACCAGGTTGTGGATGAAGTGAAAAAGCACTTTCAACAAATGGTTTTTGAAACAATCATACAGCGGAATATTAAGCTCAGTGAAGCTCCCAGTTTTGGGAAGCCGGCCATCTTATATGATGCCGAATCGAGGGGTGCTGTAAGTTACCTGAACCTGGCCCGTGAGCTTCTGCAAAGGAATGAGGAAACCCTTCTGAAGCAGGAAGAAAAAGTATTGGACTAAGAAATAACTGTATGTCAGCTAAAAAAAATGCATTGGGAAGGGGCCTGGGAGCGTTAATCGATGTGCCTGAAGACCAGCAAAGGGAATTGATTCATTCGCCTGCAGCAGTGAATGAGATCCCTTTGAGTAAGATTGGTGTAAATCCCTTTCAGCCAAGGACACATTTCGACGAGGAAGCTCTGAATGAACTGGTAGCATCGGTGGCTGAGCACGGGATCATTCAGCCCATTACCATTAGAAAAGCAGCTGATAACAGCTATCAGCTGATCACCGGTGAGCGCCGTCTGCGTGCTGCAAAAATGGCCGGGTTGAAACGTATTCCTGCCTATGTTCGGGAGGCTGGTGATGACACTATGCTTGAATTGGCCCTGGTTGAGAATATACAGCGGGAAGATCTGGATGCCATAGAAGTCTCCATGTCATACCAGCGGCTAATTGAAGAATTCAACCTCACCCAGGAGAAACTGGGTAGCAGGGTAGGAAAGAAAAGGGCCACCATTGCCAATTACCTGAGGCTTTT
>JAOZLK010000056.1:4139-9003 GCA_029934875.1 Bacteroidales bacterium
GGGGCCAGTGTAGAGTTCAAACGAAGCAATAAAGGCACCGGCCGCATCGTTATACCCTTTAAATCGGATGAGGACTTGCAGCGCATTGTGAGCATATTCGATAAACCGGGTAAATGAACAGAATCTTCTTAACGGTTCTTATTGTTTCAATCTATTCTGCCCGTGCACTGGGACAGGATCCGGATACCCTATCTCAACAAGCCACACCGGATAAGCTATCCGCACAACCCGCACCGGATACCCTATCACCAACACGCTATCAGGACTTCATTGAATCAGATACGCTTTACAATATCTATGGAACAGATACAGTTACACACTATCGTAGTGGAGTAAGGGTAGATGCGGGAGCTACCTTTGTTGAAGCCGATACTGCCCTTGTTGAAGCCGAGCGCGTGCATTCACCCACCAAAGCCATTATGTATGCCCTGGTGCTGCCGGGATTGGGTCAGGGCTACAACAGGAAGTATTATAAGATCCCCATCGTTCTTGCCGCCATTGGCGGTGCAGGCTATGCCATAAGTTATACAAGCAAGCAGTACGAATTCTACACCAAGGAATATGCAAACAATCCGGAAGACCTTACCGAACGCTATCTGCGTTACTGGAGGCGTAACATGGAATTGAGCTACATTGCCATGATAGCCGTGTACGCCCTGCAGGTGGTGGATGCCTATGTGGACGCCCAGCTCTACAGCTGGGACGTGAATGAGGATCTTTCAATGAGGATTTCTCCCTCGCTACAACCGCTGATGGTTCCGGGGAGTTTAACCGGCCAATCTTTTGGCCTAACATGTAGTTTTAAGCTAAAAAAATAATGAAGGGAAGGATAAGAGGAGCAAAGGTCCTGATGCAGGGCTTGATATTATTTATTTGTGCGGCTCAGGTGAGCGCTCAGGATACTTTGGATTACCCACTGTTTGATTCCATCCAGGATCAGTTTTCCATGGAAGGAGAGCTGGAACTGAAGACGGGAGATAACCTCGATAGTCTTGTGAATCTCTGGTATGTGAGCCAATCGCTGGAAAGCGCGGTGGATCAATATGATGCAGAGGGAGATACGCTCATACCTGATTTTCCGGATTCTGTATACCTGGCCAGGCTGGCTGATATTCCTTCTGTGGTGGATCTGACTTACAACCGGATTGTCAGGAATTATATACAGCTCTATACGATCAAAAGACGTGAGCAGGTAAGCTCTATGCTTGGGCTGTCGGAGTATTATTTTCCCATTTTCGAAGAGATCTTTGACCTCTACGGGGTACCCTTTGAGATCAAGTACCTTTCCATTATTGAATCGGCCCTGAATCCCAGGGCGGTATCAAGAGCGGGAGCTGTTGGTGCCTGGCAATTTATGTACAGTACCGGAAAGCATTATGGTCTTACCATTAACTCCCTGGTGGATGAGCGAAAGGACCCTGTGGAAGCAAGCCATGCTGCGGCCCGTTTCCTGGTGGATCTGTACGGGATGTATGGTGACTGGACCCTGGCACTGGCAGCCTATAACTGCGGGCCGGGTAATGTAAATAAGGCCATCAGGCGTTCGGGTGGCAGACGCAGTTTCTGGGAGATCTATTATTACCTGCCCAGGGAGACCCGCGGTTACGTACCGGCATTTATCGCCGCCACATACACAATGAATTACTACGAGGATCACCTGATTAGCCCTGCTCCACTCACCCTGACCAGGGCCATGGATACCATCATGGTTTACGAAGCCCTGCACCTTAAGCAGGTGGCGGAGGTGCTGGAGATACCTGTAAAGGAGCTCCGGGATATGAATCCCCAGTACAGGTCCGACATTATACCGGGAACAGCCAAACATCCCTATGCCATTAAGTTCCCCATGGAATATACAGCCTCTTTCATTGATCTGCAGGACAGTATTTTCGCCTATAAGGATTCGGTATACTTTGACCCGAACCTTAAGGTAGCCAGTCCCCAGAGCTATTCAGCCAGTTACAAGGTCGACCTTCCGGCCGACAAGTATGATAAAATATACTACACTGTGCAGTCGGGCGATAATGTGGGATACATTGCTGACTGGTATGATGTACGCACTTCTGATCTTCGCTATTGGAACAATATCAGCCGGAACAGGATTCGTTCCGGCCAGAAATTGGTGATATACAAGCCCAAGGGTAAGTCGGCCAGGTACAGGGAGGTGAATAATATGAGCTTTGCCCAGAAGCAGGAGTTTGCAGGAAGAGCTGTCTCGACAAGCAGTTCCAGTCAGTCAACTTCATCGAATTCCGGTTCTTATATCACCTACAAGGTAAAATCGGGCGATACTCTCTGGGAAATTGCCAAACTTTACCCTGGTGTATCGGAAAGTGATATTGCCAGGTTGAACAATATCAGCAATTCATCAAAAATACAGCCCGGACAGGTCATCAGGATCAAGCCTAAGGCTTAAGTCATTTGTAATTCCCGTGGGGTAAGCTATATTTGAGATATGAAGCCACTACGGATCTTCATTTTTTTTGTTTCGGTAGCACTCCTGCTGTTTCTCCTGGCTGTTCTTTTTCCTGGCCAGGGAATCACGCTCAGTACTTCTGTGCATTTCAAATTCATGAATCTCTCCGATCTTTCCCATCCTGACCAGGACCGGGACGATCGAGTTAGGGAATTGTGGTCTGCCTCAACGGTGACGGAGGATCCGGAAGCAGAATTTGACTTGCCCGGCCCTGAGTCGCCAATAATGGAAGCGCCAGTGGAGGACTTGACTGTAAAGACACTGCCAATAAAGGAATTACACGGAAAGGAACTGCCCCGAAGAGACTTGCCCCGAAGGAAACCCTCGGTCGAAAAACCGAGTATAAAGTCTCCTCTTGTCCTTCCTGCCAATACAGATAGCCTGAAGCAATCGGTTTACCGTATCAGCTTTGCCAAGGGCGCGGATGATTTGCTGGATCCCTTCTTTTCAGAGTTGCAGGGTCTGCTTGGGGGTTCTGTTGCACGTACACGTATTATGCATTTTGGGGACTCCCAGATCGAGAATGACCGGATGACTGCGCTGATCAGGTACCGCCTGCAAAAGCAATTCGGGGGATCGGGCACCGGATTGGTACCGGCCATACCCCTCTACGGTGGGAACATGGCATACAGGCAGGAGCAGGAGGGAGAGTGGCTGCGTTATACTTTCTTCAGGAAACGCGATTCAAGCATTAAGCACAATGTTTACGGTATTATGGGAGCATTTACCTCTGTTCCTTCACCGCGCGACGATCAATGGCCTTCCCTGCACTATACCTTTAATACCTCCAGGCACAATGGAACAGTCGACCGGATCAGGGTATTCCTGCACTCCTATGTCAGGGAGGCTGCTTTGAATTTCGAGGTGAATGATACCATTACCGATACAATCATCAATATACCCGATGGCTTTAGCGTGGCCGACTACCGGCATAATGCTCCGGTCAAGGAGCTCTGCCTTTCATTGGATCTTCCGCAGGGCGGGCGCATCTACGGAATTTCCTTTGAATCATACCGGGGCCTGCAAATGGATAATATTGCCATGAGGGGTGGATCGGGACTGGTCTTTACCAAGATGAACCGTGAGCAACAGATGAAGATGATGGAATACCTGTCACCCGGTCTGATTATCCTGCAGTACGGTGGCAACGTGGTTCCATATATTAATCCGGCCCGTTACCAGCAATCTTTTAAGCGGGAGCTCGATTTCATGAAAGAGTTATGTCCCGGGGTGCCTGTTATCGTGATTGGTCCGGCCGATATGTCCAGGAAGGTGAAGGGATTCTTTGAAAGCTATCCCGGTGTCGAACCAGTGCGGGATGCCCTGAAACAAGCGTGCATGGATGCCGGTTTTGCTTTCTGGGATCTCTATGAGGCCATGGGTGGACACAACTCCATGCCCTCCTTTGTAAAAACCGATCCCCCCCTGGCAAACACAGACTACATCCACTTCTCGAACCTGGGAATTAACCTGGTGGGCGAAATGTTTTATAATGCCCTCATGCTCGAGTATTACGAGTATCAATCCAAAAACAGCAATCTTGCCGCAGGTTCTAATTGATATATTCCTTTATAATCCGGAGAAACCGCTGATTTTCACGGGGCTCTTCTTCTGGGCCTTCTACGCAGTGGTTTTGCTGATTTATTCAGGTATATACCGGCAGCGTGCTGTGCGGAATGCCTTCCTTTTTGGGGCCAGTCTCTTTTTCTACTGGAAAACCTCAGGCCTGTTTTTCCTGATCCTGGTCTTCTCCACATTTTCCGACTACTACCTGGGGAACATGATCCATCATGCACGAAAGATCGGCTGGAAAAAGTTCGGGGTCTTCATGAGTGTGTTCATCAACCTCTTCATGCTTTCCTATTTCAAGTATACCTACCTTTTTGTTGACACCTTCAATAAGATTTTCAGCCTTGATATTGAGGTTGTGAACCACTTTGCCCTGTGGTCGAACCAGCTCACAGGATCTTACTTCGATGTGAGCGCGATACTGCTTCCGGTGGGTATTTCCTTTTACACCTTTCAAACCATCTCCTATACCGTGGATGTATACCGGGGCAAGGTCGACCCGGTAAAACACATCCTGGATTTCGGTTTTTACGTCTCATTTTTCCCCCAGCTGGTGGCCGGCCCTATTGTAAGGGCCTCCGAATTTATCCCGCAGCTTTACAAACGTTACAGCCTCTCCATGGAGGAGTTCGGTTTTGCCCTCTTCCTGATCCTCAAGGGACTCTTTAAAAAGATTTTCATAGGCGATTACATTGCACTCAATTTTGTGGACCGGGTATTTGCCAATCCCCTGGGTTTCTCGGGATTTGAGAACCTGGCAGCACTGTTTGGCTACTCCCTGCAGGTATATGTGGATTTCTCGGGTTATACAGATATAGC
>JAOZLK010000056.1:9103-13066 GCA_029934875.1 Bacteroidales bacterium
CTCTGGAGCTACCGCCTGGTATTTGCTGTAATGGCCCTGGGCTACTTCACCCACTGGGTTCCTGAACGATGGAAACTAAAGCTGCTGAACAGTTTCATCGATACTCCTTTGTGGCTTAAGGTAATCATTACCATAGTGGCAATCTTTGTGATCTACCAGTCCTGGTCGGCCGACCTCCAGCCCTTTATCTATTTCCAGTTCTGATGTAAAATTAAGCTCAAATACCTATTTTTGCCCCCATGAGTCTCAAAAAGAATTATCCATCCTTAGCACTGTGGTTCATCCTGGTATCAATGCTTTCGACCATGGTGATCTACCACCATTGGACACGGAACAAACCTGCTGAAAGAGGAGTGATTCACTGGGATGTAATTTCTTATTACAGTTATCTGCCGGCCACCTTTATCTATGGTGATGTGACCCTGGGTTTTCTTGATGATCCGGAGTTCAACAACGATGACAAATTCTGGCCTGTTGATCTGGAAAATGGGAAGCGATTGATCCTTACTTCCATGGGACTCTCCATTCTTTACAGTCCCTTCTTTTTTATGGCGCATTGGATTGCGCCTCTGACAGGCCATGCGCAGGATGGCTTCAATTCTACCTACCAGCTTTTTTTAATGCTATCCTCTCTCTTTTGGGTAATGATGGGATTATTGGTACTCAGGCGAATCCTGCTACGCTATTTCACCCCGCTCAGCACAGCTATTACCCTGGTCCTGGTTGGCCTGGGAACAAATTTGTTTTTCTATACAGTTCATGAAGGGCCCATGTCCCATGGATATAACTTCGCATTTATTACCTTCTTTCTGAGCCTGGTAATTCGTTGGCATGAAGCGCCCACCTTTCGTAAATCCATTTTACTGGGCCTTGTTTACGGTCTGATTGTGCTCATCAGGCCCACCAATATCCTGGTGGGCATCCTCCTTGCTGCCTGGGGGATATCCAGCATGGATACCTTGAAGAAACGCCCCTACTACCTTTTTAAGCATTGGAAGCATCTTCTTTTAATGTTTTCTATGTTTTTGATTCCCTGGATTCCACAAATTATTTACTGGAAAGTACTTACCGGGTCTTTTATGTTTAATTCATATGGTTCTTCAGGCAGTAGTTTCTATTTTGATTCCCCAAATGTCTTTCATTTACTCTTCAGTTTTCGCAAAGGTTGGTACCTATATACGCCCTTAATGCTGGTGGCCACATTCGGACTCTTCTTCCTTGGGAAGAAGTGTAAAGGAGCTGTCTGGCCCCTTACCGCCTACCTTTCGATTCAGATCTACGTCTTAGCCAGCTGGTGGTCATGGTGGACCGGCGGGAGCTTTGGTCTCAGGTCTTTTGTGGATTTATACGGTCTAATGGCGCTACCGCTTGCGGCCATCGTTGAGCGCTCCCTCGATCGACGAAGGATAGTGAAATGGGCTACGGGGGTTTTCCTTCTGTTCCTTTTATATATGAATCAGTATCAAACGATTCAGTACCACCAGGGAATTATTCATCACACCGGGATGACCCGTGAGGCATATAAACTTAATTTTCTTAGTTTCAAGCCCAATGGCAGTAGCTGGAACATGCTCTCGCTACCTGATGCTCAGCTTGCGCGCCTTGGGATCTATTACTCTTACTATACGGGTGATGATCATTCAGCGTGAAAATCCATGGACAGGGAGGAAGCACTGTCCATCGTACCGGACCAGCTAGAGTCCGACCGGAAGCTCAGGAAAGAGATCAGAAATCATGCCCGCCGGAATAATATTAGTGTGGCTGAGGCCCTTGAGATGGTGGTTCAGAGGGTTTACGAACAAAAAACTGCCTCCTGAGTACTATTACCTGAGCACTGACACCTGACTGCTGCTAACTGTTTTCGTCACGCATCTGCCTGATTTCTTTTGGTCGGTAGAGCTCCTTCAGCCTTGACAAGTAAACAATGCCACCTATGATCAGGGACCCCAGATAAGTAACCATAAAGTAGCTGGTGGAGATTGAAATTGCAATTTCCTTGGGATAGGAACTGAGTTTCCATATTTCGGTAAACACCAATTCCCTGGTTCCAAATCCGGCAATGCTAATGGGGATGAAAGAAAGGATGTTTGAAATGGATATGGCTCCTATTCCATCCATAAAATCAACGGGGTAGGAGGAACCGGCCGAAAAGAGGACAGGGATGGAGGCCAACATGAGAAAGCTGATCAATGATAAGAGCAGGGCCCTGGTAAGGTTGTTGAACCTGTTGTTTTTCCACATCATATAAACCTCATTGACCTTCTCCTTCAAGCGACTGAACCTTTGAAGGATAAAAAGCAGTGGTTTAAAGATGGCTCCTGGCACCAGGATAAGCAGCAGGGAGCAAACAAAAAGGGCAGCCATCAGGAGCAGTATCATGAAACTGATTCCTGCATAGAAAACCGTCATGGAGATGGAAGCAAAAAGGCTCAAGACCAGAACATCCCAAATTCGGTCCAGGAACACAGAAGAGGTAGCCATGCTTGTGTTGACGTTAAACTTTCTCTTCAAGAAATAGATTTTCGCAAACTCACCCAGGCGTCCTGGCGTAATAACACTCAGGAAACCGGCTGAAAGGTAAAATACGATGGCCGTCTTCAAAGGAATCTGAATGTCAAAGGATCTGTTCAGCAGCTGCCATCTCCACGATTTCAGGACATAAACCCCCGCCAGAATTATGAGACCTGCTGCATACTTCCATGCAGGATATGAAGCCAACTCTTTCAGAAAACTTTTCCAATGCAGATCCCTTACCACAAACCAGAGCAGGATGAAGCCCGCCAGATGCAGTAAAAAGAATAGTCCCCTGCTGATGCTTTTTTTCATGGATTCAGTGATTCTCTTTTTATATTGTGGGTTGATTTTTTCCAGGTGGTTCGCGTATGTTCGAATATTTTGCCGATGAAAGAAGGGGAAAACTGTTCCACCATCCATCTGGCCAATCGGGTACCCAGCAGTAAAAAGAGTGTGCTAATGATTGCCTCCATGAAAAATCGTTTCACTGGAAATCCCCTGAGCTGATAGCCATAGTCTGGGACGCTTCTCAGGGAGCGCTTTCGGAACAGGATCCTGATAAATGCTCCTCTTTTCTTGAAATCATAGCCATGTGAGTGCATTTCAATGCTTTCTTGCTCCGAAAGGGGAGCCAGATTCAGCCACCCGGCGCTCTCCATCTCCTCCAGCAGGGCCTGTCCCCGTTCGGACCGGCCCATCACCATGGAAAATCCCTTACCCCGTTCTTCATATACCGGTGCCCAGGCATCCCCTCCCGAAATGTCTGTGAATTCATTGGAAAAATCGGTACAATAGAGGCTGTTTTTAACAATATGAAAGGGGATCAGGTAGTTGGCATGAAATTTCTTCAACTCAATGACCCTTCCCGATTGCATTTGAACCCTCATGTTTCCTGGCCATTCCCCATGTCTGAAGTGGAGTTCCTTAATCTGTGTATAGTCCTTCTCCCCGTAGGATCTTAAAAAGCTCTTTATCGAAGAGAAGTAGAGGGTATTGCCGTAAAATGGGCCAAATATGTATTTGATGGCAGCCACAGAAGGATCCCCTGCCTTTTGCAGCATGCGAACGGATTGGACCTGTCCGGGTAGCCCTACATATGCCAGGGTACCTTTAAAGGAAGCCGTCTGGTCAAGGATTTCATTTACCGAAGTAAGGATGTATTTACTCTGGGCAGCCTCCAGAATTTCCTCTCGGCTTGTTGCGATAATAGCTTCCGTGAGCCATGGTTTCTCCCTTGACATCCGGGTGACTACTGCCCCATCAATTATATTCTTCTCCAGAAGGTAGATCAGGAGGGTGGAAATAATTCCCCCGCTTGCCCCACTGCTTCTGAGCACAGCATCCGATGCATGGCCAATGCTAATGGACCGGTATGGACCGGTGAATAAATGGAAATGTGGTGAGTCGGGATAGAGGAAATTGCGTTGTTCCGGAAAGTTAAAATGTTTA
>JAOZLK010000460.1 GCA_029934875.1 Bacteroidales bacterium
GGATCAATAGCCGGTAAAATATCATCTACAGCGTGCAGGGCACCATTTTTTGCCGGAGTATTCGATGCCTGGATAATGAAACCCGTATAGAGCTTGGTATCCCGATCATAGTTAATTTTATAATCTGTATCAATTGTGAATGCTACATTGTTGTCCCTGGACAGGATGGGATAAACCCCGGTTTCCAGATTTGACAGATAATAGCTTCCATTCAAACAATGATATTCCATATAGCGGTAGAAGGGATTATTTAGATAGGTAACGCTGTCCGGGCTGGCTCCGCACCATTCTATCAAATCATCAACATTATTGATTCCATAACGCTGGTAGATAGAATCAGCAACTGCCAGTATTGTAAATCGTGTACGGGCCTCCTTGTTACCATAGGGAAAAGAAATAATCTGAAGGGTGTCTTTCAGGCCCGATATTCTCAGACCCTCGGTGAAAATCTTATAGGAAGGATCATTATCTAAAACCGTAAAAATATCTTCTTTTACAGGATCGAGAACCTGATCAATGACCTGAATTACCCCGTTGGAACAATAAATATCCCTCTTAATAATCTTGGAATATTTAGAAATAATAATGTCAGACCCCTTAAATTCACTGGGCAGGTAGTCTCCCAGTCCATTTTCGTAATTCAAAGCGCCAAGCCCAATATCCCCTGTTGATATGAAATTGCCAATAAAGTGATTTCGGCATATCTCTTCTTGAACATCAGAACTGAAATCCTCAAGTCCACTCACACCCTTAAAGGAGTAATAATCCATCATTGCTTCATTGGTAGGGAGAAACACCGTATATGGTCCCCTGATTTTCAATAAAGCCTTCAGCCCTGCAAGCTCAATGAGCTTATTAAACTCGGAATACTCATCGGGATTGGATGCAATATAATCCCCAATCACTTGCTGGGCAGAGTCCACCTTCCATAACTGCGGTTCTTCCTTGCATGAATTAAAGACAATACTTATCGCAAGTATCAGAACGATATATACTTTGAATTTGCGCAGAATAAATCTATCCTGGAATAGCATCATCTATAAATTTATTATTTCAAAAAGCAAATTAGTGGAATTCAAGGGTAAGACCAACTATTTTATCATGAAAAAGTACTATTTCTTGACAGCGGATAATGGTAACACCGGCCAACTGGGAACAGGGAGATGATTTGATTGTTCCTGTTTTGACTCAGTCAAAAAAAAATAGGAGGTATTGGCTGAAATTAATAGCGCCTGCGGCCATTCCCGAACCTGGGATTTACTATGTTGTTGTAGATGGAGCCAAAAGTATAGGTAATCCCCAGGAAGGCCTCCACGTTGTAACTTGTTTCAAGCTCCTGGAGCTGCAAAAGGATTTCGGCCTCGGAAGCAGCCCCTTTCACAAGGGATAACTGGTCATTGATACGGGCCACTGCTCCCCCTAGCCGGAAAGATAGTCCCTTCAAAACCCGTATGCTCACATAACCGTTCAGCTCGATTCTGTTCTTGCTGAAATCATGAAAGAAATTCGATCCTTCCAGGGCCACATTCATCGAACCCCATTTCTCCTGCACCTGGTAGGCTACCTGCAGTTGTTGCATCCAGAGGAGCTCTTCTAACTCATTATAAATGGTCGATTCAGTATACATCCTGTAGGAAGGGCCCGCACCGTAAAGAATTCTCAATTGCCTATGGGTCGATTGAGAATAGGGGAAAATATTAAACTCCACTGAAGGAAGAAAATCCGCTTTGAACCGGTAATTGTTATAGGATGAAGAAAGAAGATCGGTCCTGAGGCCCGCCGACCAATGCTCGCCCAGGCTTTTGACTGCCAACACATCCAGACCCTGGTAATTCGTTGGTGTAAAGAGTGTCATCATAAATATATTTTGTACGTGTATATCTATGGTCGAAATCAATCTCCAGTTTCCAGTCATGGGTAATCTTAGTAGCTGAAACCGAACTCCGCAGGGAAAGTTCCTGCAGGGACTCTTCTCCTTCAAAGTCGGGCTCCGCTTCCAGTTCAAACACCCAGTTATTCCACCGGTCAACCACTTCAGCTTTCTCCACACGTTCGGAAGGTTCAATAATGACCTCTGCAAAAAGCGGAGTTTTTGCCACGTAGGACATAAATCCCATTTTCAGCATCTGGGTTCTCCAGATCCTTCGCAGATCCCTGGTGTCGTCGGGCCGGCTTGTATAGCTCAGGGTATCATTCTTACCCTCAAATTCCATCTGCCCGGCAAACACGTATGTATATTTTCTTCCGCCACTTCCGGCCGTTTCACTGGTTTCCCGCACATAGAGCTGTGCTTCTCTAACATCCCTGACATAGTTCACATATGGAATCTCATCCCGAATAAAATTCATATCGCAATGAAAACAGTCAATGAAGACCCGGACTGCATTCTCCCTTTGTATCAGAGTATCGGGATCTGATTCCTGTCCCTGGGCAATAAGCATGGAAAAGAACACCGAATATATCAGTGTCACGGCAATCAATCTCCTGTCTTTCATTGGATGGGATGTAAAAAGTATTCTGAAATGTAGGCATAAAACACGGATTGCTCAGCTCAATTTTTTCCTGAAGAAGTCCTAATCCCGGTTGTGTAGAACAAGGATCAGGGGAATATTTGATTCAAACTGTCAGATCTTCAATGAATTAATTTCACATCTCGTACATCCATGAACTTTGGTTCCACAATGACATTCCCTTCTGCATCAATAACTCCCCATCGGGAATTCAATTCAACTGTTGCATATCCATTGTGGAAGGCACGAGCAGCAGTATATTTTGGTTGAATAACCCATTCCATATTGTTATTAATAAAGCCTATTTTACCATTCCACCTGGCAATAGCCAATCCATCGGAAAATGGATATAGTTTACTAGTTTGCTCAAAAGTACTTAATGTACCCTCTTTATTAACATAATGCTTCACGTCATTAAAGGTAATAAGCGCCATTCCAGATACCGCATCAAAATCTTTCGCAGCACTGAAACGTGGGTTTATGGCCCAATTCCCTTCCTTGTCAATAAACCCAATATTCCCATTTTGGTCTCGGGCCCATGCCAATCCTCCAGAAAAATAACCAGCAGATGAATATTGTGGGGAGATGACAAATTCCCCAGTTGTATTGATATATCCCCATTTACCCTCTTGTCCTTTAACAAGGGCTAAATCTTCAGAAAAATGTTTTACTGCCTTTAATGCAGGGTCTCTAATGGGAGTTTCTTGACCAGATTTATTGACCACAATGAATTGCTGATCAATTCCAGCAATAGCAAAACCACCGCTAAAGATTGATAGATTATCATATTTGGCAGGTATGACGAGTTTTCCATCACTATCGAGTGCTCCCCATTTATTGTTCTGCTTAATACATAACAATCCATCAGTATAACCTTCCGGGATACCGGACCAAGGATCAGTGATAACTTTCAATTTTTCAACTTCGACATCCGTTACTTTACCCTGTAAATCAATAAGCTCAAAGCCCTTTTTTGGAACTACCAGTGCTCGTCCATTTTCACTAAACTCAAAACCCAATTTAAATGCAGGTTCAATAAAAACCTCACCTTCCAGATCAGCATACCCCCATAACTTTGAACCTTTAACCCGAACTCCATAGACATGGGTTTGTGACAAACCAGTTAATTCAAATAGCAGTATTATTATACAGCCAAGCGTTATTACTTTTTTCATGGTAAATGATTTAGGTAGTATTTATATTGTTGGCACTGAATACTATATAGAATTACTAAAGATAGTAAATCCCCATATATCTGTCAAGAACAAGCCTTGTTGGATCCTAATAATACCATGTGACAATTCTAGATTGTAAGCTGGGCCTGAAGCTCAGGCATATCAGAAGTGATAAGCAATAAAAAATGGGGATACTTTCGTAGGATTTGGATAAAACTGCAAATCGATTTATAGGAGAAGCTGTTTATGGGATCATGGCTTCGCAGTCAGTCATGCACACCGAGATAGGCCGCCAACTTGAAAGCCAGATATCCTTGAAGAAGATAGAGGAACGGTTCAGCCGCCAGCTGATCAATCCGAAGATATGGGCAAACATCCATGATCGGGTTTTATCCATGGCCAAAGCCAGGGTGAAGGAGGATACCTTGCTAATACTGGATTTGAGTGATCTTAAGAAGAAGTATGCCGAGAAGAAGGAACACATGGCTACGGTTCGTGATGGAAGCGACCGA
>JAOZLK010000461.1 GCA_029934875.1 Bacteroidales bacterium
CGCAAACGACTGAAAATCAATCTTAGTTAATTTCTGTATCAGGGGGGAAAGTAAAGTAGTATTCCCATCTCCTTTGTAACGGTACATTGGCTTTTGCGTATACATGTGCAAATAGATTGGGAACATGAAAATTGAAGAATTCGTCAGTATAAACCGTGCCCTGGGTCATACCATAAAAAAAGTTGGTGATTACTATTTCCGCAGTCAGCATGATACGGGCTTCCCTTTTCCCGTGTACAGTGCTTTTCCCATAGAAAAAAAAGTGGATGTGAACCGAAGGCTTGCCAGAGTACTGAGTTGGAGATTTTTAATCACTCAGGTTATTTTTAAACTGCCCAAAAAAGACATCCACGAGTTTGTACTTACTACCGATAACTACGAAATTGAGCAGTTTAGTAAGAATGCAAGAAAGTCGATCAGGAAAGCCCTCAGAGTCTTCAGCACCCGAAAACCAAGCATGGAAGGCCTTCTGAATGAGGGATTTGTTATCAACAAACAAACCTGTGAACGGCAATCCAGGACAGATGAAAGAATGGTGGATTACAATAAATGGTCGCAGTATGTGAAGGCCATTTATGATAGCAGTAGTTTTACTATTCTCGGGGCATACCTGGAAAACCGGATGGTTGGATATCTCGTAGTCTATGAACTGGAAGGTAAATTCCAAACTGATGGGGCTTTCATCGATCGTAATTATACAGGAGGAGCCAGTCCCATGAAGACACTTCTATTTACATGTATGAACAATCTGGTCATCAAATACGGTAATGTTACCTTATCTTATGGTTATCATAGATTTTTCCGGCCCACTTCACTTACCACTTTTAAAGAAAATATGCTTTTCCAAAAATACTCTTATGCAAAAGGATACATAGTGAACCCACTCTTGCTTCTTGGACTCAACATGACCGTATTCATAATGATAAAAATACTGAAACGCAAAAGTTTCAAGCAAAAATTAGGCAAGGAAATCGTTTATCTCTACCAGGGACACCGGCGACTAAAAGAAGCTCTTCGACTTATCTAGGACTGGCCCTTAGTGCATTTTTGAGTATTTGAAAATTTGTACCCAATTTGTATCCTGAAATCGTAATCGACTGATTTTCAAAAAGAGTTAATTTCTGTGTCGGGAAATAGGTGATAACCCCTTCATATACTGACCACTATACCTACCCTTTCTATAATCCGGAATATGAATAGCGTCTCTCGTTTCTGGCTACGTTTCTTTTTTTCCAGCCTTTGGGATCCAATTGAAGATTTTCCAGGATGTCTCCCATTTTTACCAGAATCCCTAATTCTGGTGTGCAATCCCAGTCGAGAATTTGTCTTGTTTCGCTTGTATCTACAGTCCAGGGCCTGTCAACATAGTCCATCATCCAGGGACGTTCGTACGGCACATTTCCTGATAGTTTCCCTACTTCACGTAGAATCCTTACACCAAATTTCGCAATCTTCCGTGGAACGTGAATTGGTCTGAGCCTTCTTGAGTGCCCTGAAAGAGAGCTAATTGCAGGAAAAAGCTGCTGGTGAAGAACAGCTCCTCGTTGAGAGGCCAGAAAGACGTTAGAAGGCTCAAGTTCGTGATCAAGAAGGATGCATTTTCGTATAAGAAACACCAGGTCAGTGATATGGATATAAGGGATACCTGTCTCACCCCTACCCGGAATTATTGAGCCAAGGGGAAAAGAAGAAGTCCAGAGTTTAATTAAACTATACAGCGGTGGGAGTTCACACCAGTCTGAAAAAACTCCCGCGATTCTTAAGATGGTTGATGGAAGCTGGCCGTCAGTCTCTGCCAGAAGCCTTTCACCAATAGCTTTTGACTTCGCATACGGCGTAAGCTCAGATGTTGGACTTTCTTCAGTAAGGAAAGAGCCGTAGGCTGGCGGCTCCATGGCTGCAATACTGCTTGCGAATATCAGACGCTTAACTCCCTCATTTTTTGAAGCTTCAATAACGTTAACCATTCCGTCAACATTTGTTCTTTGATATTCCTCGACCCAGTCATTTCCAAAATCATAGTAAGCTGCAAAATGAATAACAAAGTCAATCTGACCGAAGTTCTTCCTGGCAAGTGAGAACACTTTTGAAACTTTTTCATTTTCATTAATATCGAGGGTATGCCAGATGACTGTTGGAGCAGCTTTCTTTAACTGTTCTGATGGCTCCCTGCAATCTATCGCGATCACAATACTATCCTGCGCCAGATCTATGCATATAGCGGAACCCAAAAAGCCAGATGCACCTGTAATAATAACTATCGGTTTAGTCATTGGCATAAGATGTTCAAGTTAGATTGAATTGACTCTGATCGCTAATATATTATTCTATATCAACAAATACGAACTAATACCAATAGTTCACTGTCTTACATAGGTATTATGTTCTTTGTCCGGGACGAATCAAATAATTGTATGAAGATTATTCCCAATTATAATGAATGAATGAAAGAATAATTAATTTGCATCATGGATTGGTACAGCCAGGAATCATTCTGCAAAGATCTGCCTACAACACCTGTTCCGGAAATTGGAATCGTATTGGTTTCCGGTGCTGGCGGGTACATTGGCGGACGCCTGGTCCCTGAATTGATCGAAAGGGGTTACCGGGTAAGGGTAATGGTCAGGAAATATTCTGAAGAACAAACGGAAAGATGGCCTGAAGCAGAAGTCGTGATAGCTGATGCCCTGAATGTTGATCAGTTGAGATGGGTGCTAAAAGACGTTTCAGTTGCATATTATCTTATCCATTCCATGCTGATTGGCAGAAAGGAATTTGCTGAATCAGATCTTCTATCAGCTAACAACTTCCGGATGGTTGCTGAGGAGCAAAAACTGAAGAGGATTATATACCTGGGAGCATTGGGAGATACCAAACTCAAGTTATCAAGCCACCTGGAAAGCCGGATCAATGTAGCTAAGATTCTAAAAGAGGGAAAAGTCCCAACTACCATTTTACAGGCCGCAATTATTATAGGCTCAGGCAGTGCTTCATTCGAAATACTTGAAAGTATCGTTCGCAATGCGTACATATGTTTCATTCCTTCCTGGGCCAAAACGCGCTGCCAACCCATTGGCCTCAGAGACGTTATCAAGTATCTGGTGGGAGTACTCGAAACCGAAGAGACGATAGGAAACACTTATGATATTGGTAGTGATGATGTTTTAAGCTACAAGGAAATGATAAAGGTCATGGTAAAGGTATTACACAAAAGACGTTTCTTTCTTCCATCTCCGGTTTCAAGTATAAGACTATATAGTTACATTATCAGTTTGATCACTCCGGTACCTGCCCAAATTGTAGCATGCCTCATGGAAAGTGTTAAAAATGATGTTGTTGTCAAGGATTATGCCATAAGGAAGCTTATTGATTTTAAGACTATCCGATTCAAAGTTACATTGTTAAGGGCGCTTTCCCGGGAGCAACATGATAAAATAGCTACCCGTTGGTCCGATGCATATCCACCAGCGCACGACTTGTCCATGAAACTTGTCGAATTAAGCAATCCTCCCAGGTATTCCAGCACTTATTCTATTGTAAGTGACGAAGATGCCACTTCAATATTTGAGTCGATATGCCAGATTGGTGGCAATAAGGGATGGTTTCATACGAACTGGTTGTGGCAAATTCGGGGTATCATAGATCGTATCCTTATGGGTGTGGGGATGTCCAGGGGGAGAAGGAGTTCTACTTCTCTTCGTATAAATGATGTCATCGACTTTTGGCGTGTTGAAGAACTGATCAGGAACAGGAAATTGCTGTTGCGGGCCGAAATGAGAGTACCGGGAAAAGCCTGGCTCGAATTTAAACTAGAAAAAAAAAGGCATCAAAACAACTTAGTATTGACCGCCTACTTCCAGCCTAATGGCTTTGCAGGCAAGTTGTACTGGTATAGTTTTCTACCATTTCACTATTTCATTTTCAAGGATCTTTTGAAACAACTTTCGTAATGATGTGAACTCCTACCTGTATCGGGAAATAGCACATTCTTAATAGAAAGTTTCTTAAAAAGGTAAAAAAAATTCGTATGAAATAAATTTCCACCTATTTTTGCAGCTTAAATTACTACAAAAGGAATGTTAAAATTACTATTCTATTTTTTGTTTGGAATCTTGTGGGTCGTAAATCTGCTTCCCTTAAGGGTGCTCTATATTCTGTCAGATATACTCTTCTTTATTCTATATCACCTT
>JAOZLK010000057.1 GCA_029934875.1 Bacteroidales bacterium
GTGCAGTGGGGCAATGGGCTTGAAATAAAAATCAAGGATAGCCTGCAGCTATTACTTGGCTTAAAGAATCAGCCCTGGTCCCTAAGCACAGGAATATCGCTGAACTACCGAAAATTGAGGATATGCCTGTCAGGAACCTACTGCCTGGATACAGGATACACACCTTTCACATCCCTCTCCTATGAATGGTAGCAACAAACTAATTCGGATCATCTCATCTTGCATGCTGATATACTCAGGTTCTTACCTGGTAGCCCAGCAAAATGAAAAATGGCTTGATGTTGCAGAAGAGCTTTTGATCCGTGAGAGTGACTCCAGGCATGCCGAAGAACATTGTGAGGAGCAGCAGATTTTGCTTTCCTATCCCATCAACATCAATCATGCCAGCCTGGCACAACTGGAATCCTGCGGTCTGTTCACCCCTTACCAGGCTCAGCAAATTATCTTATACAGGGAGGAGTATGGCAAGCTGCTCTCCCTGTATGAACTGGCATCCTTACCGGGTTTCAGAAGGGTATTTCTGGAGGAACAGGTAATTTATATGACAGTGGATGAAAGCAAAGCCGATTTTCCAATGAGACAAACACCCGGCATGCTGCTCCTCTATGCCGGCATGAATTTTCAAGACGCCGAAGATCAAGCCATTTATCCCGGCTCTCCCTGGAAAACCAGCCTGCGAATAAAGAAAGCGATTGGCGGCAGATTCACTGTTGGAATGGCATATGAAAAGGACCAGGGGGAAAAAGTCTATTGGGAGCAAGGTCCCGAGCACATCTGTGGCTATCTTGAATGGAGAGGAAGGCGAAGAGTGGAACAGCTCATGCTGGGAAGCTTCCGAATCAACAATGGCCTTGGGCTGATACAGGGTTCCGGTCTTATGCACAGCCCTCAAGGTATTTTTGCCGGTCCCTTACTCCTCTCCACCTTGAAGCCCTATGCCGGAGTTGCTGAATCGCTCATCCACCGGGGTGCTGCCTGTAAACTGAACTTTGGGCATATTAAGCTGGTGCTCTGGTCCTCATTTCAAAATATAGATCTCTCCCTGGGAGGCCTTTCCCCTGAGGGCAGAAGCAATGACTGGGCTGATCAAATCAGGGAAAGCGGATACCATCGGACAAGCACCGAACAATCGGGACGTAAACTTGGATACATTGGAAGTGCCGGCATCCAGGTCCTGGTATGTCTGGGCAGTCTAAACCTTGGCATACAGTATTCCCCTGAGATCAATGGACTGAACAGAAGAGGCAGGGACAGCCTTCAATATTTCTATGACCCGGTGTTCTATCATGCCTCCAGTGTACAATGGCTATGGAGACATAATAAAGTTGAGCTATACGGGGAATTCGCCCCGGGATCTGAAAAGACTTCAGCCCTCCTCGCCGGGAGCCGTTTCCAAATCAACGATTTCCTTTCCGGACTTGTGCAGGTACACCGGTACGAAGCCCTGAGAAGGAAGACCTTTTCATCGGCCTACGCCTCTGGCACTCATGTGAAAAATGAAAGGGGTGTGCTACTATTGATCCATGCCGAACCCTTCAGGGGATTCAGGACTGAAGCGGCCCTGGAGTTTTTCTCTCATCCAGCACCACGATCCCTTGTTAATGTCCCCTCCTCAGGTTTCAGATTCAGCCTCAATGTGCAGAACGGATCCCGGGAAAAATTACTGTGGAGATTGCGCATGGTGAATACAAGCCGCCAGCATAGCAAAGCATCTGATCATCCAGGGATTCGTCCACTCATCAGCATCCAAAACTTGCGGATGGACGGCAGAATCATATACATGCCCCTACCATTGTTCACCTGGCAATCAAGGTTGGACATTTCATTTATCCCGGGAAAAGTTGAGGGCCTTGGTCATACTGCGCTTCAGCAGCTGACAATCCGCATTAAAGAGCGACTAAAATGCACTACCCGGCTGGTGCTATACAATGTACCAACATGGAACAACAGAATCTACCTGCACGAACCAGGCTTATATCAACAATTCAAATTCCCCGTATACAGCGGGACAGGGAGCAAAATTTCCGTTTTGACCAGCCTGAAAGCAACAAAGAGAATTAACCTTGAAGCCAGGGCTTCCCTGGATCGGGAAAGAGAAAACAAGAGATGGGAAGTAGAGATGCAGCTTCGCCTGAAGCTTTAATCAAACTTCATGTCCAGGATATGAATCTGAAGATTAACCTTACCGCGGAACTCATTTTCCATTAGCTGGTAGCAGATATCGAATGGAATTCCATTGCCTATCGTTTTGATTTTTTCTCCCTGGTGGAATGCTATCCCAGGAAATACCTTGAAGGGATTTTCCTCCTGGATCAGGGTCAGTTTCAAGTGCTCGTTGTTATTTCCCACAGTTCTGCCATAGCCGTTATCCACCACGTTCTCCGATAGAAATATGGGGCTGATATTTCCCGGGCCAAAGGGTTGAAATTGCTTTAAGATTCTGAAAAATTTGTCGTCGATATGACTCAACTGAAGTTCAATATCTATTTCGACAACAGGAATCAGTTGCTCGGGGTCGATGGTCTCAATGACTATCTTCTCAAAGCGTTCCGTAAACTCCTGAATATTGCTCTCCTTCATGGTCAGTCCGGCTGCATACTTATGGCCACCAAAATTTTCAAGGAGGTCGCTGCAGGACTCAACTGCCCGGTAAAGGTCAAAGCCATTGACTGACCTGGCAGAACCTGTAGCAAAGCCATTGGATTTGGTCAGAATGACGGTGGGTTTATAATAATGGTCCAGCAGCCTGGAGGCCACAATTCCAATAACACCTTTGTGCCACTCAGGATTGTATAGTACGGTTGAGCTTTTCTCCTGCAAGCTCACATTAGTCCGGATCATCTCAATGGCCTGTTTGGTGATCTCGGTATCGATGCTTCTTCGGTCTAAATTGAAAGTATTGATTCTCTTGCTGAATACCTTAGCATCTTTGCGTTTCTCACATACCAATAAATCCACAGATTTCCTTCCCGACTCCATCCTACCGGCCGCATTGATCCTTGGTCCAATCTTAAAAACAATACTCTCAATATCGATTCCCTTTGCTTCCATACCGGCCACATCGCAGATTGCCCTCAGTCCAATGGAAGGATTTTCATTCAGCTTTTTCAGACCGTGGTGAGCCATAATCCTGTTTTCACCTGTAATGGGAACAATATCTGAGGCAATGCTGACCACTACAAGGTCCAGGAATTCGTATACAAGTTCCTTTGGAAGTCCGGCATCAATGCCAAAAGCCTGTATGAGCTTGAACCCAACCCCGCAGCCTGACAGCTCCTTGTAGGGATAGGGGCAATCGTGTTGCTTGGGATCCAGCACAGCCGCAGCCTTTGGTATTTCATCCCCCGGGTTATGGTGATCGCAAATAACAAACTCAATCCCCTTGCTCTTGGCATATTCAATCTTTTCAACTGCCTTAATTCCGCAATCCAGCGCAATGATCAGGGAAAATCCTCCCTGTGCCGCCAGATCAATCCCTTTCTTCGAGATTCCATATCCCTCGTCGTAACGATCGGGTATGTAATAATCGATGGATTTAAAGTAGTTCTTGAAAAAGCAATAAACCAGTGAAACTGCAGTGGTGCCATCCACATCGTAATCCCCATAGATCATCACCTTCTCGCCCGAATGAATTGCATCGTTAATCCTCTGGATGGCAGCATCCATATCTTTCATAAGAAAGGGATCATGCAGGTTGGCAAGATCGGGACGGAAAAAAGCCTTTGCTTCATCGAAGCTTTTGATCCCACGCTGGACCAGCAGCTGGGTCAAAGGCTTGGAGATAGTTAGCTCACTGGATAAGGAGGCGATTAATGCTTCATCGCCCTGTGCTTTTATTACCCAGTTTTTTTTCATGATATTTTGCAGTAAGAAAGGTACGCTTCACCCCTCCCGGACAGCAAAATTAACATAATCTTTTTTATACCTTTGTGAGCAGAAAAATAAATCTGAAAATGCACAATCCCGAGCACAGCGAACAGGAGGAAATAAGGAGATCGTCACTGGAAGAAATCAAGAAACTGGGCATCAATCCTTACCCCCCTGAGTCTTTCCAGATAAGCCACAAATCCGCCGAGATAAAAGCAATCTTTGAGCAGGATGAGACCGCTTTGCAGGATATCACCATTGCAGGACGACTCATGAGCCGGCGTATCATGGGGAAAGCTTCATTTGCTGAGGTCCAGGACTCGGACGGAAGAATCCAGATCTACCTGAACCGGGATGATCTTTGTCCTGGAGAAGACAAAGTGCTCTACAATACTGTTTTCAAAAAACTATTGGATATTGGTGATATCATTGGCATCAAGGGCTTTGCATTCCGCACCCAGGTGGGTGAGATTTCAGTACATGTAAAGGAACTCCATATTCTGAGCAAATCGATCAGGCCACTTCCCATTGTAAAGGAAGCCGATGGAAAAATATACGATGCAGTTACCGATCCCGAATTTCGCTACCGGCAACGTTATGTTGACCTGATTGTCAATCCTGCCTCCAGGGAAATTTTCAAAAAACGCACACAGGTATATACTACACTTAGGAACCTCTTTAACGAACGTGGTTACCTCGAAGTTGAAACCCCTGTTCTTCAACCCATCCCCGGGGGAGCAGCTGCAAGACCTTTTATTACCCATCATAATTCGCTCGACATACCTCTCTACCTTCGTATTGCCAATGAACTCTACCTGAAAAGGCTGATCGTCGGAGGCTACGATGGGGTATATGAATTTTCAAAGGATTTTAGGAATGAAGGAATGGACCGAACCCACAACCCTGAGTTCACCGTGATGGAAATTTATGTGGCCTATAAGGATTACAAATGGATGATGGATTTCACCGAGGAGATGATCGAGAAAGTGGCCCTGAACCTTCATGGTACCACCAGGCTAATGGTGGGTGACCAGGAGATCGATTTCAAAAGGCCCTTTAAACGCATCACAATGGCAGATGCCATCAAGGAGAGTACCGGTTACGATATAGAGGGCCTGGATGAAAACGGCCTCAGGGATGTGGCCGACAGCCTGAAGGTGGAGGTGGATGACTCAATGGGTAAGGGCAAGATCATTGACGAAATCTTTGGTGAAAAGGCTGAACCTCAAATGATCCAGCCGACCTTCATCATCGACTACCCCATAGAAATGTCACCCCTCTGCAAGAAGCACCGAGACAATCCTGAACTTACTGAACGCTTTGAACTGATGGTCAACGGGAAAGAGCTGTGCAATGCCTACACCGAACTGAATGATCCCATCGACCAGCTGGAACGCTTCCAGGATCAACTGAAGCTTTCGGAAAAGGGCGATGATGAGGCCATGTTCATCGATATGGATTTTGTGCGTGCCCTGGAGTACGGCATGCCTCCCACCTCTGGTATGGGCCTGGGCATGGACCGGCTGGTAATGCTCATGACCAACCAGACCAGCATCCAGGAAGTACTCTTCTTCCCGCAGATGCGACCGGAGGTCGCAAGTACTCAGTTACCAGTGCCCAGTGCTCAGGGATCAGTACTCAGTACTCAGGAAGAGTATGAATTGTCTGATGATGAAGAGGTGGTCATGAATATCCTGAAAGACAACTCCCCCATGGACCTGAATGTCTTAAAAGAACAGGCCGGACTCAGTAACAAGAAGTGGGACAAGGCCATAAAAGGCCTTACCAAAAACAAAGTTGCCAGGGTTGAAAAAACCGATGCCGGCCTTTTTGTTTCGCAGGTATAAAGTACTTCGAATTTAGAAATAGGATCTAAGTGGCCTCAGCATTCGGGTTGGGGCTTATTTTGTCTACTGCTTGTCACTGTTAATACCTGATCTATTGAAAACTTCAACTGTGATTTTTTGTACCTTGCTAAATTCATAGTCGGATTTGGAATATCATTTCAGGCCTCGAACAATGATAATTCATCATTAATACAAATCGTCACACGAGTATTATTCTAACCATAAAATGATTTACAATGAAAACGCTAACCTTTTTTCTTACAGCGCTTATCACTGCAATTGGTTTAATGGCATTTACATTTGACGGGAATAAAAACAACTATTCGATTTTATATGCCTCAGGACCACCTGCAGGATACAGCGGAGATCCAGATAGTAATAACAGGGACTGCACAAGCTGCCATTCCGGTCCGGATGCTCAAAGCCAAACTGGGTGGATCACCTCTGACATTCCGATCGGCGGATATGTCGCTGGTTCAACCTACACAATAACAGCCACTGCAAAAGCTACTGGTCACACAAAATTTGGCTTTCAGATTTCCCCTCAGGATACTTTAGGGAACTTTTTAGGAACATTGGTCAATACAGGATCAAATACAAAATTAACTACAGATCCAAATTACATTACCCAATCCTCTACAGGTACAACAGGCACCGATTCTTTATCCTGGACATTTGATTGGACAGCACCTGCTGAAGGTTCGGGGGAGGCTAATTTTTACGGTGCATTTAACATTGCCAATGGGGATAGTAGAACAAGCGGAGACACAATTATTGTTTCAATCTTAACTATAAAGGAGTTTATAACTAACATACCTGATATTTCAGATGGTGGACTAAAAATATCCCTTTATCCTAATCCTGCAAGTGACTTTGTTACAATTGATGTAGACAACAGCATTCTTGGATCATCCTATCATGTAATAGACTATGCTGGCAGACAGGTTCTAACAGGAAAGATAAGCACAGTGATTACCATAGTAGACATTAATCAACTGGAAAAAGGTATGTACTTCATTCAAGTGGGATCACAAGCTAAAATATCATTTAAAGTTATTAAATATTAAAATCTATTCCATATCTATCAGACAGGAATGGATCAGCTTGTAGGTGTTCTCAATATCATGATCTAAGCCCACTGAAAACCGCACCAGTCCGGGGGACATGCCCATGTCACGTTGTATCTCTTCCGGCACTTCGCTGCTGGTGGACTTTCCTGGGTTGCTGAATAATGTTTTGAAATATCCAAGACTGACAGCGTGGTAACCCACTCCTCTTTCCTGCATCAACTCCATTAGACTTGCTGCTCTCTCAGCGGTTTTCAAATCCAGGGCAATCATACCTCCATATCCAAATTCTTCATTTCTGATGCTGTTAAATAATTCATGATCGGGATGTTCAGGCATGCCGGGGTATTCGAATTTCAATCCAATTTCCTTAAACCTCTGAGCGAGATACATGGCATTTTTACTATGCTGTATCATCCTGATATGTAGCGTATGCAAGTTCTTCAGAATGCTGGAGGAACGTAAAGAGTCAAGAACCGGACCCAAGAGCATAGCGGTTCCAGAATTCACATCACTGATTGCTGCAATAAAGTCATTACTGGCACAGATTGCACCAGCAATCGTATCGTTTTTTCCGTTTATGAATTTCGTCATAGAATACACAACAATATCAGCACCCAGAATGAAAGGTGAAAGAATCATTGGAGTGAAAGTATTATCTACCACAAGTTTGACATCATGTTTTCTTGCTATTTCACTCAAGCTTGGAATATCAGATACCTGCAATAAAGGATTGGTTAAGCTTTCTGTATAAACCAATTTGGTATTTGCTTGAATGGCAGCTTCAACTTGTGCCAGGTCAGAGATATTAACAAAGCTTACATCGATATTAAATTTGGGCAGATAATTTTTCAGGAAAGCGTAGGTTCCTCCATAGGTCGTAACACTCGTTACAATATGGTCTCCTGAATTGCACAACTGCAGTATCGCCGTTGTGATCGCCCCCATTCCGGATCCTGTAACCCAGGCTGCTTCAGTTCCTTCCATTGCGGCCAGTGCATCAGCCAGATATTTATTACTTGGATTCCAATGACGTGAATACAAAAAACAACCTTCGGATTCCCCATGAAAAGTGTCTAACATGGTTTTCGCAGTCAAAAATGTAAATGTACTGCTGTCGGTAATGGATGGATTCACACCTCCAAATTCACCAAAATTTCCAAGTTTCTGAATTTGGGTTGCCGGATTAAATTTTTTGCCTGTCATCATAATTTATTTAAACATATTAGACTATACACTCAAATCGTCAAATTGTTGAATCAGGACTAGCTTTTTTGACTTGCGTAATGTATTATCATAACTTGTATGTTAATAATCTCAAATTCTATCTGTATGAGAAGGTTATTGATGATTCTGCATTGATTAGTATGATTGTATTCATGTATGGCCTTGCAGCAGGTAGATTGATCAGCATGATCATTGATGGTGTTCCACACTGGCTACTGATTGTCTATTTAATATTAGAAATACTATTTGGGACTCTGGCATTGATACTTGTAAGGAAGGACCTCTCTGGACTTAACAATTAGAATCGGATATATCTAAATGCTGGGCACCCATTCCCAGCCCGTCTCCAGTTTTCTTACATGACCAAGGCTGGGAAATGGCATGAAATGCTGACCGATAACCAGGGCATTCCTTTCAGAAACGAGCTTGAAGATTTCTATCTTACTCTTGACTGCTTCTTCAGGAAGGATGTCATAAATTGGTAACCAGTCCGGGTGTTCAAGATGAAGATAGTGCAAAACAGTATCACCAATATAGAATAGCTCCTCGTCTTCTGAATTGAAAGAAACAACCATATGCCCTGGAGTATGTCCTGGAGCAAAAATTACTGATATACCTGGTAAGATTTCAGGTTCCTTGTCTAATACGATCATTTTATCCTTTATTGGACTTAGTTGTTCCCGTGCAATCTTGACAAACAACTCATTTGTCTTTTCCAGGGCAAAATCAGAGAACCAGAATTCCCATTCATCCTTCCATATATAATACTGAGCATTTTTATAATATGGTATGCCATCCTGGTTGAGAGTACCCCCAATATGATCAGGATGGGCATGGGTAATAAATACACTGTCGATATCAGCAGGATCAATTCCGGCCAATTTCATTTTTTTTGGCAAATCCCCCGTCATTAATACAAATACATTCGAATTTCCCTAGTTTAAAACGATAGAAATCCTCTTGATTTTTCATCATATTTCTATTTACAGTGAGTAATATCTTTTAAAGCGTCCCCCTAACGAAGCTGTCATTCCACCATCCTCAGGGTTACCATTTCTTAAATTGCTTTGAAATTGTATTTTCTAACTTGAAAATGAAATGATAAAAAAAGCAATAAAATTTCTGCTGGGATATTTATGATAACCGGGTTATCTATATATGTTTCAATACCTTAACTAAGTTATGATATATTCCAGCCAAAGTCAAGTCAGGTCTCATTGGATGTAGCCTGAAGTCGATGCGAAGGCAGCTTTGTCTGGACAGGTCTTTTTGATAAACCAAGCGGGAAAGGAACTTCAAAGCTTCAAGGCAAGTTAGATCATTTTTGAGCCCGGGTGAAAAACCCGGGCATTTTTGTCCCTGCTAGTCACAGATGACCCCTCCCTTTAAGTTAATCGCAACCTCATTTGACTCATATTCCATAAGTTGGTAAATTGCAGACACCCATATTATTCAAAAATGAACCACATAAAATCTTTTCTTTTTATAGTTCCCTTCATCATTGTGCTCATTCCAAAAGGATTTACACAGAGTCAACCTGCAATAGATTCTTTAAAGATGGTCGTTGCAGTATCAAAAGAAGATACCATTAAGATAGATGCACTAATAGCCTTGGGCAACGAATATCGATACGTCCAGCCTGACACTGCATTGTATTATTTCAACGAGGCCCTTGAGATTTCAGACAGAATCAATGCCTTAAAATTCAAAGCACACTGCTTGAGGAGTAGAGGTATAATGATTGAGAGTCAGGGATTCTATGACAAGGCAATGGCTGAGTATTTCAAAGCGTTGGAGGTGTTCGAGGATCTCGGTAACCAAAGTGGTATCGCAAGCTGTTACAGCGATATTGCAATTATCCACTACATGCAGGAATCCTATGAGCTCTGTGGCGAATACCTGACAAAATCCTTTGAGATAAAGAAAGAGCTGGGCGATAAGGAAGGGATTTCGAACTATTACTCCAACATGGCCATTATCAAAGAGGAACAAGGGCAGTATGCAAGTGCCATTGAATATGTTCAAAAATCCATTGGGCTTTTTGAAGAAAATGATGACAGAGTCGGGATCGCAACGGCATACGCAAATCTGGGTACTATAAACAATTCCATGGGAGCCTATGAAACGGCTCTGAGATACCATCTGAAATCCATCGAACTTTATGAAGAACTCCACAATAAAGACGGCATTGCTCATTCCACAAGTAATGTCGCTGGCTTGTATGGATTGATGGCAGATTCAACAGCTCGAACCCCGAAACAACAGAGTGCCTATCTGAAGGAAGCGATCAGCTATGGCAATAAATCTATGGACATAGCGAAAGAGATTGGCGCTTTGTATATACAGAATTATGTGGCAAATACGCTTATGTCTGTTTATGCCAGGCTAAGCAATTACCGTTTAGCATTAGATTACGCTTATGTATTTATCTCCACCAGGGACAGCCTGTTCAACCAGGAAAAAACAAATGCCATCCAGGAAATGGAGACAAAATATGAGACAGATAAGAAACAACAACAAATCGGATTGCAGGAATCACAACTGGTAGCGAAAGATGCCACCATCAGGCAGCAGAAAACCCAGCGAAATGCACTTGGCACAGGATTTATAGCAGTGATCCTGATCGTTCTTCTCACTATCTATGCCTACGTGCAGAAAAGAAAGGATAATAAGAAGATCGTTGAACAAAATGAACAGATCACAGAGGCAATGGAGGAACTGGTTGTTTTGAACGAGGCCATTAGCAGACAAAAGAATGAGATTGTAGATAGTATCAACTATGCACAAAGGATACAATCGGCCATGTTGCCCCCTGAATCATATATAAATGAATTACTGATTGAGAATTTCATCCTATATAAACCAAGGGATATTGTCAGCGGAGATTTTTACTGGATAAAACAGGTGAACCAATATGTCATAGTGGTCGCTGCCGATTGCTCAGGTCACGGTGTTCCAGGGGCATTTATGAGCATGCTAGGCATCAGTTATCTTAATGAAATCGTGCAAAGAAGAGAAATCACACAGGCAAACCATGTATTAAATGAGCTAAGAAATCAGATAAAGCATTCACTACGGCAACATGGCAAGCCCGATGAATCCAAAGATGGCATTGATATGGCGATATGCGTTATCGATATGAAGAATAAAAAGATGCAATACGCAGGTGCATATAATCCACTTTATCTGATTAAAGAGGAACAGGGGACTCCTATACTAACAGAAATCAAAGCGGACCGTATGCCGCTGGGTTATTATCCCGGTAAAGACAGGGCATTCACTAACCATGATGTAGCAATTGAAGCAGGAGATACATTCTATATTTTCTCTGATGGCTATAATGATCAGAAAGGTGGCGAAAATAACAGGAAATTTATGAGCGGAAACTTCAAGAACTTGCTCTTAGAAATACACGATCAACCCATGCTTGAGCAAAAAAGGATCCTGGAAAAAACAATTACGGATTGGATGGGAAACCAAACTCAAATGGATGATATATTGGTTGTTGGACTACGGATTTAGAGTTTTTTGTCATCTATTTGTCTCAATTATGATTTTCTTGACTATCACTGGGATAAGTCGTAACTTACTGTAGTTAAGCTCTAAACTATTCATCATGAAAAAATCACTTAAGAATGTTTTATGCTTATTCATGCTATTACCGTTATCTTTTAACGGATGCGATAAAGCAGATCAATCTGCTAGTTTAAAACAAAAAGTTGATAAATATGTAGAATACTGGAATACAGCGGAATTTGAAGGGATTGAAAATATAATTCACCCTGATATTGAGATATTCAGCAGCCCAAAATTTGAATCCAGTTCAGGGATTGATCATTTTAAGGAGAACATTATTAACCTCCACTCAGCATATCCTAATTTCAAATTAGTACTTGATGAAACGATTATTGATGTTGACAAGGCAGCAGGCTTATGGACAATAACAGGGACTAATACAGGATATGGAAGCAATCCACCAAGCGGAAAATCGATTGAAGTCAAAGGGATGAGTATTCTTCATTTTAAGGATGGGAAAATTGTGGATGAGTGGATATCAGGAAATGACTTGTTATGGCTGCAGCAATTAGGATATACTCTTAATCCTCCAGTCAATGAGGAATGATTTGGGCGACTCAAAACATTGTGTTTAAGTCATACCCGCTCTACAATTAGCCGAACTCTTCCTTCATTAGCTTTTAAACTTTATGTAACCTGAGTTTGAGGGACGTGGTAAACTTGCTAAAGGATTGACATTCTGTGTTTTTCAGCGCAACTTGTTGGAAACAATAATCCAATAGTTGTGAATACAATCAAACAACTTAAAAACAAAACCCCTCATGGCAAAGGATAAAGAATTCTCAGAGATACAAGAATACATTTCTGCCTTGAAGGCAGCCAGGTCTGAAATATCTCAAATTCTCGAGGAGAATAATGAAAAAGCTCTATCCAGGGCAGCAGGATATTATCCGGTTAAAATGAATCAGCTTCTGACTGAAAGAAATATCCTCTCTGTTAGGAGCATATTTCCATTTATCGATCTGGCAGCCTTTCAAAAAAGAAAACAAGATATTGACCTGATAAATTTAAATTTAAAAAAGGACGATACTGAGCTCTTATGGGATGTTCTCCGAAGAATTGATCAGGAACTTGAAGAATTCAAATAGCTTCATCCTATTTCTCTGAAATCGCCGTAATCGCTTTCAATTCAATCTTTCTGAATTCAACCTCTGAACCCTCAGCCTGTAAGGCAATCTGGCCCTTATCTGCAGTGCAGTCATAACCATGGTTAACTAAAACTCCGTTTAACCAGACCTTTACCTCATTCCCTACAGCTTCAATAAGCATGGTATTCCATTCACCTATGGGCTTTTCAGTATCGTCAGTCAGATTTTTAATATTTCGGCCCTTCCCTTCAGTTATACCCCAGTTTTCTTTTGGTCCACGTCGGCTTTCCATATCGGGCACCTTTATATCTTCAACAATACACCAGACATCACCGGCATTATTATGTTGCATTTGCACCTCCATGG
>JAOZLK010000058.1 GCA_029934875.1 Bacteroidales bacterium
AAGATATGATTCCGGGGCCAACACTAACACAGTCATACTTCATTAATGAAAATTCAATTGGAGGAAAGTTACCGGTGGTATCGCTGGCAACAGCCCCGGAGAATTTTTGGGATCCTGAACTGGGAATCTATGTTCAGGGCTTTAAACCACGCTGGGAGATTCCAGTTAATATTGAGTTTTTTGAAAATGATGGAAGCGACCGTGCCGCCTTTAATGAGAGGGCCGGTGTGAAGGTGAACGGACTATATTCCTGGAAACTGCCGCAGAAAATGCTGGGTGTTTACTTCAGGAAGCAGTATGGAGAAGGAAGCCTGGATTATCCTCTCCTCCGGCAGCGTTCCAGGAGTAGTTATAAGTCATTTGCCCTCAGGGCCTCGGGAAGTGATTGGAGCTATACCCTCTTCAGGGATTTACTGGCTCAACACTCAACCCTCTTCAATATGAACCTTGATATTATGGCTTATAGGCCTGCTGTTGTTTTTGTGAATGGCGAGTACATGGGCATACATAACATCAGGGAGAAAGTTGATGATGACTATATTGAAAAGAGCTATGGCCTGGAGCCTGGTAGTTTCGACCTGGTGGAGAATGAGGACTATGCCGAAGCCGGGGACCTGGAGGCTTACCGTCATCTTGAGACTTTGCTCAGGGAAGACCTTTCGGATAATGCAAATTACCAGGCAGTAGCCAGCCTGGTAGACATAGAAAATTTCACCGATTACGTAATCACTGAAATGGTGACAGGCAATACTTCCATTGGTCATAATGTTATGGCATGGAAACCGAAGGATGGCGGTAAATGGAGGTGGGTACTCATGGATGTTGACAGAGGCTTTTTCAAACCCACGGAAAACCGGATCAGCTTCTATAGGTCTAAAGACGAACTTCTTTTAGATGAGCTTTTGCAAAACCAGGGCTACACGTCCTATTTTGCCAGCCGGCTGAACGGGCAACTGTATACTACTTTTAATCCCTTTCGGATGAAGCAGTTGATTGATGAGCACATGAGTGATATTGAAGCAGAGATTCCTTCACACCTGGTCAGGTGGGAAGGAACTACCTCCGATTATGGGAATGCGATTCCCTCGGAAAGCTATTGGAGGAGGCAGGTAGGCAAACTGAAATCCTATGTGGAAGCCAGGCCCGAATTTTTGTTATCCGATCTACAGTCTTATGGATTTGATGATATGGTCAACCTTGTGCTTGCCAGCTATCCCACAGATGCCGGAACGCTAAGCATTGACGGGATGACTGTGCCAGGGTCATTTACATGTGGTCCCTTTCTGAAAAACATGCCAGCCAGCCTTAGGGCCAGGAACAGACCCGGCTATGAGTTTGTTGGCTGGGTCAGGCCGCGGAAACAGGAACTGGTCGGCAGGGGTGAAGAATGGAAATACCTGGATAATGGGATTTTCCCCGGGTCGGGATGGACCGATCCTGAATTCAGCGATGCCGGGTGGAGCTCAGGGTACGCTGAGCTGGGTTACGGAGATGGGGATGAGATTACCAGGATTGGATATGGAGGTGATCCCCTGAATAAAAACATAAGCACCTATTTCAGAAAATCGTTCAGTATCTCAGAGACTGACCTGGATGCAGAGCAGCTTATTGTGGAACTTTTAAAGGATGACGGTGCCATTGTCTACCTGAATGGGACCGAGATTGTCAGTGCAAATATGCCCTATGGTGTGACCACTTCCCAAACTCAGGCCTTGTCGACATTGAATGGCGATGAGGAAACCCGTTTTCTTTTTTACCCGGTTGATAAGAAGCTTTTGTATGCTGGTGAGAATCTTATTGCAGTAGAAATTCATCAGAATAGTAGTTCCGGTTCTGACCTTAGTTTCAATCTTGGATTCTCGGCCCTGCATAATGATGGAGAAGCCATTATTGAAGTCAGCAAGGACTATTTCCTGAACCTTTCCGGGGACCTTTTTCTTACAGCAGTATATGAGGCAAATGGTAGCTGCATCCTTCCGGAAAAGGTCGATGCTCCTTTGACTTTATCCCGGGATTGTTCTCCCTACCTGGCGCAGGGCGATGTTACGCTTACAGAAAATGGAATCCTTAATATTGAACCCGGAGTTGAGATATGGATGCCCGATGGAGCCTCTATCTTTGTAAATGGGGTTGTAAATGCCCTGGGTAGTCCGGAAAATCCCATCACTATAAGGTCTAATCCTGAGTCTGAGTCAGGTCAGTGGGGTGTTCTTTCCTTTCGGAATACCCCACAGAAGTCTGTTTTGAAGTGTGTGAACATCGAAGATGCATCAAGCGGCCCCGATCCGGTGAAGGATCGGGCTGCAATCTCGGCCTTTTATGCCGACCTGGAACTTGACCAGGTAATAATCGAGGAGGTGCATGGCAATCCTGTTACAGCCAGGTACTCGGATATTGTTTTAACAAACAGTTCGCTGCATTCGAATGTAACAGGCGATCTGATTAATGTCAAATACGGCTGGGCCAGAATCGAGAACTGTCGTTTTACCGGGAATAATCAGCCTGACACCGATGCCATTGATTATGATGAAGTTCACGGAGGGATTATTCGTAAAAGCCTGATTCAAAATTTCCTGGGCTTTAACAGTGATGCCATTGATATTGGAGAGGAAGCCACTGAGGTATTCATTGACAGTATGGTGGTTTACAATATCACCGATAAGGGAGTTTCGGTGGGACAAAAATCGACGGTCACTATTCAGAACTCAGTATTTATCAATTGTAATATGGGTGTGGCAGTCAAGGATTCGGGGCGAGTGAGTGTTGACCGGTCCATCTTTTACAGTAATGTGGATGCCATTGCCGCCTTTGAAAAGAATCCCGGGCAGGCTGGAGGGAACGTGAAAGTCACAAACAGCATTATCTCAAATTCGTCACATGCATCCTATTATGCCGATGCCAAGTCAAGCCTGGAGATAAGCCATAGCCTTTCAGATAATATGCTCCTTCCATTGCAATCGTTTAACCTTTATGGTAATCCGCTCTTCGCTGAGCCCTCATTTTTCAACTTTGAGTTACTCCCCGGATCACCTGCCAAGCAGTCGGGTTCCCGGAACAATGTACCTGTGGATATGGGAAATGGCATGGTCACGGGCGATTTTGCCCCCCCCGTAATGATTTCTCAATTCTTCATCAATGGAGACGATTTGGGAACTCCTGAATTTATCACCCTTTACAATCCATCTTTCAAAGATGTGGATGTCTCGGGCTATGCTATTACAAAAGGTGTTACAGCAAGGCTTCCGGAAGGAACAGTCCTGAGAAGGGCTTCGTCCCTCTATCTTACCAACGATGCATCGGCAGGTATCTGGGAAGGTCTTTTTCACCGGGTATTTCAATGGGACGATGGCAGACTTTCCAATGATGGTGAAGCAATTCAGCTTGAAGATGCTCACGGCATTGTCCTGGATTACCTGGTCTATGATAAAGATGCTTTATGGCCATCAAATGGATTTATCGGGGATGGCGTATTTAAACTGATCCGCCCGGATCTTGATAATCATTTTCCGGAAAGCTGGGAGGTGAATGCAGTAAGCCAGCTTGTTTCCAAACCGTCGGGAGAGAATCATGAAAGCTTCTCTCTATATCCTAATCCTGCCAGAGACAGGGTCACCATCTATGCTCCGGGATCTCAGGCTCAACTTATTGAGATATATAGCCTTAGCGGTCATAAGCTGGGAGAAGCCTTATTGGATCATCGCGGAGAAGCAAGCATCAGCCTGACGGGATACCCCCCGGGTCTCCTGATCATCAAGGTGGGCCTTCAGCTTGAAAAAGTGGTACTTCTAAAGGACTAGATAACACAAGATCATCAGAGATGAATTTACCTAAAACAATCCTGATTACAATTCCGATCCTTTTCTCCGGACTGATCCTGATGGGACAAGCAGATTATATGCAACAGTGGCCCCAGTTTCGAGGACCCTTTGCTTCCGGGATTATAGAGAATGTGGATCTGCCTGAGAGATGGAATATCAATACCGGGGAGAACATCCTATGGGAAACGGATATCCCGGGACTGGGCCATTCCTGCCCTGTTGTTTGGGATGATAAGCTTTTTGTTACCACCGCCATCAGCGGGAGCGGGAATGATTCACTGAAAGTTGGCCTCTATGGGGACATCGATGAGGTGGGGGACCGCTCGGTCCATGAGTTCTGGCTATACTGCATTGATAAGTATTCAGGGGAGGTGCTCTGGAAAAGGCTTGCACACCAGGGTGTCCCCCGAACCGAGCGGCATACCAAGGCTTCGCACGCAAATCCCACCCCGGCGACCAATGGAAAGTACGTGGTGGCTTTTTTTGGTTCAGAGGGGCTTTATTGTTATGATTTTGCTGGCAATCTGTTATGGAAAAAGGACTTTGGAACTATGAATGCCGGTCCCTATTCCGATCCTGATGTGGAATGGGGATTTGCCAGTTCACCAATCTTGCATGAAGGGCGGGTGGTCGTACAGTGCGATTTTCTGGGTGATGGCTTTATTGCTTCCCTTGATGTGGAAACGGGAAAGGAGATATGGCGTACACCCAGGGATGAGATCTCCACCTGGTCCTCTCCCAATTTCTATAATAAGGGAGGCCTCAGGCAGGTTGTTGTCAATGGTTGGAATCAGATTGGGGCTTACGATTTTGATACTGGCAAGCAGCTTTGGTCCCTGGGGGCTGGCGGTGATGCACCTACGCCCACACCTGTATTTGCACATGACCTGATTTATATCCACGGATCTCATGGTCGCTGGTCACCCATTTTTGCCATCAGGCCAGAGGCCAGGGGTGATATTACCCTTGACAAGGATAGTACCTCAAATGAGTTCATCGTATGGAGTATAAAAAGAGGGGCGGCTTATATGCCCACCAATCTGGTCTATGGTGATTACCTCTATAACCTGCGTATGAACGGGAACCTTAGCTGTTTTGAGGCAAGAACCGGAGAGTTGATATATAAGGAGCAGATTCCCGATGCCATGGGGATCACGGCTTCAGGTGTAGCTTCAGGTGGGAAGCTCTATTATTCACTGGAACAAGGAGATGTGCTTGTTGTTAAAGCAGGACCGGACTTTAAATTGATATCCCGGAATTCCCTGGAAGATCTTCTAATGGCCACCCCTGCCATTTCTGAAGACATGATCTTTTTCCGAACTCAGAACTCCCTTATTGCTGTGGCTGAATCACGTCACCGAGCAGCCAGATAGTCTAAGATGCTGAAAAGAAGCTGCTGGTTTTCATCCCTGAACATATTCTTATTAAGCAACTCTTTTTCTGTTTGAATGTATGGAGCGGGAAGTAATTCGTTCCTGCAGTTTTCCACAAGAGCCTCCACATTTGCCTGTGTAAGCTCAAGGTGAAACTGGAGTGCAATCGCATGGCCCCCATAGATAAATCCCTGGTTGGGAAAAAGTGTGGATTCGGCAATCCGGACTGCTCCTTCCGGGATGTGAAATGTGTCACCGTGCCAGTGAAAGACTTTTCTGGCCGAAGGAAGCGTTTTGCAAATCTTATAATCTCCCATGCTCGGCAGAAAACGGATATTGTACCAACCTATCTCCTTTTCTTTACCGGGGAAGACTTCTGAGCCCAGTGCTGTGGCAATGATCTGTGCACCCAGACATATTCCCAAAACGGGTTTCCCGGTTTTGATATAAGAGACGACCCAATCAATTTCATCCTGCATCCAGGGATGAATGTGATAATCAAAAACATTCATTGGGCCACCCATTATCACCAGGAAGTCCACGGTATCCTGCTCTGGCAGGGTCTCATTTTCGTAGAAGCGGGTATACTTTAAGTGATGTTCCTTCTGGTCTATCCAATCCGTGATAAGACCCATCCCCTCAAAGGGCACATGCATAAAGCAGTTAACCCTCATTGATGATTTCATCCGCAATTCTCCTTTCTGAGCCGGCAAAGTAGTTCGCGCACCTGGTCAACGCTCTCAATGTAATAGGAGGCTTTGGTCGTTTTGGTACCCACTTTAATGGTGTAGGCTCCCTCGGGCATGGCATCAAAGGTAAATTCATCGGTCCAGTCGTCGCCCACAGCCAAGACGAAATCGTAATGTTCCTTACCGATCTTATGCAATGCTGCCCTGCCCTTGTTGATGCCCGAATACTTGATCTCAAGCACTTTATCTCCATCCATGATTTCCAGGTTCAGATTGGAAGTCAGGGTGCGTAATTCATCTTTCAGCTCCCATGCTCTTTGCATTCCCAGGTCGGGATCGGACTTGCGATAGTGCCATACAAGTGAGAAATTTTTATGTTCAATAAAGCTTTTGGGAGTGCGGTCAACATAATACTCCAGAAGGGGCTGTACCGACTCTTTCCAATCGTTGTTGATTTGTTCAAGCATGTGCCAATTTTCTCCCGGGTTCCGGAACCAGACACCGTGTTCTGCTACAAAGTGGATATTACTTTTTAGATCAAACCATCTTCCGAGGGTCTCCTTGTCACGGCCGCTTATGATCACCACCATATTTTTTTCATCAGAGGTGAGTTCCTGCAGAATGTTGTACAATTGATCATCGGGCTTTGCGTCCTCCGGGTTCTTCTTAAACCCTGAGAGTGTCCCATCATAATCAAGGAAAAGTATTCGCTTTTTTGAATCTTTATAGCTGTCAATAATGTTTCTCATGCGGGCGGAATTGATCTTCCTCGTCAGTGTAAACTCCTGGATTTCCTTGACACCCTCCAGGCTTTTAATAAATTCAGCAGCCCAGCGTTGTACAGTATAACGCGCGAGCCTCTGCATCATCTCCCTATTCCGCCTTACCTGTTCTTCCACAGGCATCTCTATGGCTTCCTTAATGGCGTCGGCAATCTCATCAAGGTTATTGGGATTGACCAGAAGTGCCTCATGAAGTTCTTTGGATGCCCCGGCCAGCTCACTCAGAATCAATACCCCCTCACCATCATGACGGGATGCAACAAACTCTTTGGATACCAGGTTCATACCATCTCTTATCGGAAGTATTAGTGCGATATCACAAAGGGCATAAAGCTCAGACCTTTCGTCCATATCAAAAGTCTGGTTTAAATAGCGTACCGGGGTCCAGGTGATGGTTGAATAATTCCCGTTAACTCTTCCAACAAGCTCATCAACCTGGCTTTTAAGTCTGTAAAAATGCTCGCTGGTTTCGCCCGATGGTATGGCCTGTACAATGAGACTCACCCTGCCCAGGTATTCTGGATAGGTTTCCAGGAATCTTTCAAAGGCTTTGAGGCGAATGGGAATTCCTTTTGTATAGTCCAGCTTTCCGATGGAAATTATCAACTTCTCAAGGTGTCCCGACTCTTTGAACTCTTTCATCTCCCGCTGAATAACCGAGGGAGGGGATGTTTCATTATAAATGGCAAGTGATTTGTTGCGGAAACGATCATAATTAATGCCCTTGGGGAAGACATCTACCTTGAGGGTTCTCTCTCCGATGGAAATGCGGTTGAAGACCGAATCGACCCCCAGTAACCTTCTTACTGAGCTCATAAAGTGCCTGACATAGTCATAGGTCTGAAATCCAAGAAGGTCAGCTCCCAACATGCCTTCGATTAATTCCTGTCTCCAGGGAAGCAGTCGGAAGATCTCAAAGGAGGGGAAGGGCACATGAATAAACAGTCCTATGCTTACACCTGGCTTTATACTGCGGATCATTTCCGGAAGAAGCAAGAGGTGGTAATCATGAATCCACAGGATGTCGCCCTCATCAATGAACTCCAGTATTTTTTCTGCATATAACCTGTTGACTTTAACATAGGCTTTCCAGGTTGGCTCGCTGTAGCTTACATTTTCTGTAAAATAATGAAACAGTGGCCAGAGGGTGTTGCGTGCGAAGCCATGATGGTAGAGGTTCCGGTCCTGGGGCCTGGGGAATACTGGCACGCAACTAAAGGGGATTAGCTGTTTCTCAAGGGTCTCAGCATCTTTTTTGCTAAAATCATGGTTCTCGAAGTCTGTTAAACCCACCCATTTCGGGTGAAAGTCCTTATAAAAGTCCTGAAGCCCGGAAATTGTTTGCTCTTCTGCTCTTACAACCAGGTATTTTCCATCCTGCCATGCAATGTGAACCGGTAGAGTATTTGATGCCAGGATAAGTCGTTTCATAAGAGCTTTCTTTTAACAGATTTGATTTGAATGCTTCTATAAATTTAGATACCTTCATCACCATTACCAAATTAATCGCAATAACAAATGGATTTCGAACCCAAATTTGAAGCTGTCATTTTTGACCTCGATGGAGTAATAACCAAGACTGCCCTGGTGCACGCCGCAGCATGGAAAAAAATGTTTGATGAGTACCTTCTTTCCAGGGAAGCTCGATTTGGTGAACCCTTTACCGAATTTACCCACGCTGGCGATTACCTTCCTTACGTGGATGGCAAGCCCAGGTATAACGGAGTGTCTTCATTTCTTGAATCCAGGGGCATAGATATTCCATTCGGCGATCCGGGAGATGATCCGGAATCAGAAACGGTTTGCGGATTGGGGAACAGCAAGAATATTATGTTCAATAAGGTGCTTGACGAAGATGGTGTCGAAGTATATGAATCCACTGTTGAAATTCTGCACGGACTTAAAAAAGCAGGAGTGAGGATCGGCGTGGCATCGTCAAGCAAAAATTGCAAGCCTGTTCTTGAAAAAGCAGGACTGATTGATTTTTTTGAAACCAGGGTGGATGGTGTGGTTTCTGCCGAAACCGGGCTAAACGGGAAACCTGAACCCGACATCTTCACTACCGCCAGTGATAACCTAGGAGTCGCATATCACAGGGCGGTGGTGGTTGAAGATGCCGTATCAGGTGTGCAGGCTGGAAAAAAAGGAAACTTTGGACTGGTACTTGGCGTTGCCAGGGAGGATAATATAAGAGAATTATATTTGGGAGGAGCCGATGTGGTTGTGGAGGACCTGGGTGAGATTGGGCTGGAAGGAATGAACGACTGGTTTGAAAATGGAATGGAGCAGGACGGATGGCTGCTCAGGTACTTCGATTATCACCAGGAATCGGAGCGGTCCCGCGAAGCACTTCTGGCAGTGGGGAATGGATATTTTGGAACCCGCGGGGCTCTGGAGGAAAGTTCCGCCAATGAGGTGAACTATCCTGGCACCTATTTTTCCGGTCTGTTTAACAGGCGGGTATCAAAGGTGGAAGGAAGGGATATTGAAAATGAAGATTTTGTAAATACCACGAATTGGTTGCCCCTTACTTTCCGAATTGATGGGGGGCCATGGTTTTCTTTCTCCCCTGATCCCAATCAGAAAGTACTTGGCATTAACCGCACCCTGGATATGAAATCCGGGGTACTGCGAAGGGAAATGGATCTTGAGGACAAGCAGGGTAGAATTACCCGGGTCGTTTCATCGCGCTTTGCCGGCATGGACGATCCTCATCGGGCCGGACTCAGATATGCTCTTACGCCCCTGAATTATTCAGGCAAGATCGAAGTCCGTTCATGTATCAGCGGTGATCATAAGAATGCAGGAGTAAAAAGGTACAGCGACCTGAACCAGGATCACCTTCTTGCCGTGAGCGAGGAGCACAAAGATGATCTCATGGAATTGGTGCTTAAGACTTCACAATCTGATATCTCAATAGCGGTTTGTGCAAGAAACAGCATGCTTAAGCAGGCAGATGTGAGTTCCATAATAGAATCGGGCCCCGGGTGGATTAGCCAGACCTTTGAGACCAAAGGCTTGGAAGGGGAGGAGATCATTCTCGAAAAGCTGGTTTCCATGGCAAGCTCGAGAGATCCCGGGATTGATGATGCCCTGGGTGTGGCTAAAGAAATCATCCTGCAAATGGGAAGCTTCGGGAAGGAGCTGGCACTGTCTTCTTCGGCATGGAATGAAATCTGGAATGAAATTGATGTATCCATTGAGGGGGACCGGGAGGCCCAAAGGCTGGTGAGGTTGCACCTGTTTCATATGATGGTTTCTGCCTCGGCCCATCATGCCGGGCTTGATGCCGGGATAGGCCCCAGGGGTCTTCATGGGGAGGCTTACAGGGGACATATCTTCTGGGATGAACTGTACATGCTGCCTCTTTATAATTTACACTATCCACAGGTGGCCCGTTCCGTTATTATGTACCGGTACAGAAGGCTTGAAGCAGCCAGAAGCGCAGCGAAGGAACAGGGATATGAAGGAGCCATGTTTCCATGGCAGAGTGGTAGCGACGGTAGGGAGGAAACACAGGTGATTCACCTTAATCCCCTGTCGGGTGAGTGGGGGGACGATTACAGCTCCCTGCAAAGACATATCTCCCTGGCCATAGCTTTCAACATATGGAGCTACTATCATGCAACGGGTGACCTGGATTTCATGGAAGAGTTCGGGGCTAAAGTTCTTCTGGAGATATCTCAGTTCTGGGTTAGCAAAGCCAGGAAGGAAGAAGGGGAAGAACGATACCATATCGACCATGTGATGGGGCCTGATGAGTTTCATGAAAAATTGCCCGGAAGTTCCGAAGGCGGACTCACGGATAATGCGTACAGCAATATCATGATGAGCTGGATGCTTGATAAATCCCTGCGAATTCTCAGGGAAATGTCGGCTGAGCAGCGAACCCGTATCCTTACTCAATTAAGTATTTCGGATGATGACCTGGCCCGTTGGCATGATATCATGCGGAAGCTTTCAATCAATATAAACCGGGATGGGGTGATTGAGCAGTTCATGGGTTACTTTGATCTGGCTGAACTTGATTGGGATCATTACAAAAAGAATTACGAGGATATTCATCGTCTCGACAGGATCCTGAAAGCGGAGGGAAAATCGCCCGATGAGTTCAAACTTTCCAAGCAGGCCGACCTGCTGATGAGTTTTTATAACCTTGGGGAAAAGGATGTTAGAAGTATCCTGAATTTACTTGGCTATGCAGTTCCCGAGGATTATCTGGAGACCAATTTTGATTATTATATTCAACGCACTTCCCATGGATCCACATTGAGCAGGCTGGTTCATGCCAGGCTGGCCTGGCAGATGGGCAGAAAGGAGATTGGATGGGGACTTTATATGGATGCTTTAAGAAGTGACCTGGTGGATATCCAGGGCGGTACTACAGGCGAGGGAGTCCATTGCGGCGTCATGGCAGGAACCGTTTGTGACGTAATCTTCACATTTGGTGGAATTGACCTGAGGGGTGATTACCCGCTTATAAATCCATCCTTACCTACTCACTGGAGGAGCCTGGAATTTGGATTCTCTTTCAAGGGAACTCATTTTAAAGTGGCAATTTCCAGGGGAAAGTTTATGATTTTTACTGAAAATTCAGGAAAGGAAAAAATAATAGTTGATCTTTGCGGGGTCCATACCATACTTCCAAAGGGTGAATGGTTTACAGTCAAATACAATTAAAAGAAGAAGAATGTTAGGAGATATACTTCTGATTAATGATATGCATAAGGATGCTGCTCAGGCTTTATATGAGAGGATTCAGGCACTGCGTGAGGGTCATGAGGAGCGTTATCGCTATGTGGTCGGTATATCGGGTGAATCCGGATCGGGTAAATCAGAACTGGCTCATGCCCTGGGTAAATTACTGAAGGATAATCATGTCCGTGTGAAGATTATCCACACGGATAATTATTATAAGATACAGCCCCTGCTTCGAGAGGAATGGCGCAGAAACAAGGGTTTTGATCAAATAGGTCTCGATGAATATGACTGGATCAAAATCCGTAAAACCATCCGTGATTTTAATGAGGAACAGGAGTGCATGATCCCATGTATCGACCTTATTCCCGAACAAGTTGATAAACTGATTACCGATTTCAGTAAGATCGACCTGCTCATTATTGAAGGCTTATATGCCATCAATACACCAGGTGTTGATATGAAGATTTTTATCGATCTGACTTACCACGAAACCAAGATCAACCAGATTATCAGGATGAAGGAGGCCATGAGCAAATTCCGCATGAATATTTTGGAAAAGGAACACAATGCTGTCGTTTCCCTGAAACCTAAAGCGGACATGATTGTAGACAAATCATACCAGGCTGTAACAGCCGAAGAACACAATAAGAGAATCTAAAATTCATTCCTATGACCCTGGAAAGAATACTCTATGTGGATGATGAGGAGATTAACCTCGAGTTACTCCAACTCACTTTCATGAATGAGCTTGATGTGATTACCGCCACATCGGCCAGGGAGGGGCTTCGCATACTTGACAAGGATGAGGATATTCAGGTGGTTATTTCAGATCTGAAGATGCCGGAGATGAATGGCCTCGACTTCATTAAAGAGATAAAAAGGAGGAGTCGGGATCGGATATGCATGTTGCTTACCGGTTTCATGGAGTCTGAAATTATGATGGAGGGTTTTAATAAGGAGTTAATATTCAGATATATAATGAAGCCCTGGAAGAAAGAGGCCTTGATGGAGGCCATAAAGCAGGCAATGGTCAGGCAGAATGAATCTAATTCGATAAGTTAAATTTCCAGGCCGGCAAAAAGATATCGAAGCTTACCAGCCCGGTTTTATTTTTTACCTCCATCTTACCACCGTGTTCCTTAATGATCATATAGCTTAGCGAGAGCCCCAAGCCTACACCTTCTCCGGCATCCCGGGAGGAGAAGAAAGGATCATAAATGTGTTTAAGATCTTTCTTAGGAATTGCCGGTCCGCTGTTACAGATTGAGATCCTGGTGTATGGTTTCCGGTCGTGACTTTCCCGGGCAGATGTAATATCGATGGTTTCCCGACCCCCTTTTTCTTTGGTCTCAAGCGCGTCAATGGCATTTCTGAGAATATGTGTGAACACAAGTTTTAGTTGTTGCTCATGACCGATAATTTTCAAATCTTTTTGGAAATCAGTGCTGAGGTCAATGTAGTAGGGGACCCGTGATTCGATACTTCTTAGAACCGATTGCATCAAGAATTCCAGGTTTATCTCCTCCCTATCCTGCTCCAATTTCGGATTGGCAAAGTGCCCGAGTTTCGAGATAATATTACTGGCCCGGTCCACCCCCTCGAAGGAGTTTTCCACTACCTGTTCTATCATCTTAAGAATCTGCTCTTTAA